>CATPAT010000183.1 GCA_955652155.1 uncultured Chthoniobacterales bacterium
AAAACGATCACGGCCAGCACCGGAAAAATGACGAGCATGACTGGGAGCGCGATTGCGATATCGATCGCGCGCTTGAGAAATCGGTTCAGTGGATTTTCCAGCGGCTCCTCGCGCAACCCAATGAATCGAAAGCCGCCATCTGCAAAGTGCGTCACCGAATGGCGCAACCGTTCTTCGAGATCGCTCAAGATGAGCAAGCGGATGCCGAGCTGATCGCAAATTTGAATCACGTTTTGATTGGCTTCGGAAAAAAGCGGGAATTCGAGCAAAATGATTTGAGTGATGCCGTGATCGCGAATGATCTGTTCAAGTTGATCGGGCCGGCCGAGCAACGGAACCCCCGGATTGTCGATCTGATCGTCATCGGAAATTAGGCCAACTGTGCGCAAACCAATTTCCGCTTTGCGCTCCAACCACTCCCGCAATTGCGCCACGCGTTGGCTCGAACCGACCAGAATCGTTTTGTCTTCGCGGCGGAAAATTCCCCGGGCCAAGAGCGAGGGAAGATAATAATGTGAGAAGAGGAGCGCGATGTAGAGCCACGGGACGAAATTGAACAGGAATAAGCGCGAAATGAACGCATCTTTGGCAGCGACAAGATAGAGCACGAGCAGCCCGACGCTGGCCGCGGTTTGCCTGAGACTAAGCCGATGCGGACGAAGCAATTCATTTTGCAGAAAAAAGTTCTTTGAGCGGCTCAGCGTTTCCAAGATCAACCCGAGGACGAGCATCCCGCAGTAAATGCTGTAACGACCCCAGGTTAGCGCGCCGCCCTCCGAATAAAACGTCACCATGATCCAGACGCCGAACCAGAAAAGCGCGGCGACGATGATGATCTGGCAAAACAGGAAGACGCGGTAAAGTCCTTCCGTCCGTTGGGTGACCATGTTCTATTTTGCTGAGCTAATCATGAGAGTACGCGATGGCCGCACCCCTTCAACTCGTGCTAAGATTCCCAGGCTAATGACGTTTCAATACGACCGAACGCTTGGCTCGGAGAATAAAAGCGATTCCCATACCATAATCTTGCGCAGGTAAATGCCGAACCCAACGCACGAAAACTCGTTTCACGAACGGCACGAAACCACTCCAGGTCGTTGGCTGAGCCACGCCTTTATCGCTTTGTTGCCCGTGCTGGCCTGTTTCCTTGGTGGTGGAACGCAAAAATGGGGCGAGGGAATCGTCGTCGCGTTTCTTGGACTCTACTTGTTCGCACGCCCGCCGCATTTTTCGCTCGGCCTCGCGGCCAATCTCGTCTTGCTCGCGTTTCTGCTTTGGTCACTCATCGCGTTTTTGCCCGCGTCTTGTTTTTTTCAGCCTGATTGGCGTGCAACTTGTCTCAACGACTTTGGAATTTCGCTTCCTACGACGTTAAGTCCGCAACCCTGGATTAGTCTGACCTGTTTGTGCAGTTTCGTCGCCGGCTTGAGTTGGCTTTACCTGGTCTGTGCTCAACAACTCGAATTGCGCGAAGCGCGGCTCCAATTGCGTTTGTTTACTGGCGGTATCGTCGTTCTTGCCGCGATTTGCATTTTGTTCTGGCTGGCAAAAACGGCGCCGCCGTTCTGGCACAACGAACGCAACTTCGGCCCATTTCCGAATCGCAATCAAACCGGAAACCTTTTTGGCCTGACTGCGATCATGATTCTGGCCTGCGGCCAGGACGATCTTCGTAAGAGACGCAAACGCTGGATCCTTTGGGGCGCGGCGCTCGCCCTGATGATTACCGCGATCATCCTGAATTTCTCGCGCGCCGGGATCGGCATTCTCGTCGCCGGCAGTGCGCTTTGGCTTGGCGTTTTCTCGCTTCGCCAACGTTCTCCCTCGCGAATCGCGCTCGTCGTTTCATTTTTGCTGCTCTTGCTCACTGCTCTATTGCTCTTTGGCGGGCAAACACTCGAACGATTTCATCTTCGCAATCTCGCCAACGCCGGCATTTCCAGCGATTTCCGCTGGCGGATTTTTTCCGACGTTTTTCAGCTCATTCGCGATTCGCCCTGGGTCGGAATCGGTTTTGGCAATTTTGAAGATGTCTTTGCTGTTTTCCGCGCAGCTTCTTACAGCGACCGGCGGGCGATTCACCCAGAGAGCGATTGGCTCTGGCTTTGGACCGAGCTTGGTTGGCTCGCGGTCGTTCTTGTTATCGTCGGACTCATTCTTCTCGTTCGAAAAATTTATCCGTTGCGCGAAGGCACCAATCAGCGGTATCGGCTTGCCACCCTCATTGCAGCAATCCTCTTCGCCCTCCACGGGTTCGTCGATGTTTCCGGTCATCGCGTTGGTACCTCGTTTGCCGCCATGTTTTTGCTCGGGCTCTCGCTCCATCGCCCGCACTCCTTCAAACCAAGCCGATCGATCTTGATCTTGTTTCGCTTGATCGGATTAATCTTGCTTGTTGTGGGCAGTTCATGGGTTGTGGCTGCCCGAGGACAGAAATTACTTCCCGGCTCCGTCGGCGTTACCAACGCGAAACAACTCGCCACCATCGACAACCGCGAGCGCAATTTCACCGAAACCATTGCGGTTACTACGACCGGACTGAAATGGGCGCCGCTCGACTGGGAACTTTATTTTTCCCGTGCTGTTGCCGAGGCCGAGTTGAAGCAAACCGACAACGCGCTTACGGATTTTCGGCGCGCGCGCTTTCTTGAACCAATCTCTTACGAACTTCCGCTGGCGGAAGGCAACGTCTGGCTTTCATCGCAACCCGTTCTGGCCGCGACCGCGTGGCGGGAAGCGTTGCGCCGCGCCGGACCGGAACGTGCCGGCATGTTTGCGAGCATGCTGAGCAAGGCCTCGCTGCGCAGTACTGGAGTCAGTCGCATTCTCGCTGAGCTCGGTGTCAGCCGTCACGATCTCGCATTGCCTTATCTAGCGCGGATCTCCGGCGCCGATTTTAATCGCGCGCTTGGCAAAGTCTTGGAGAACGATCCCGACCTTAGTTCGTTTAGCGAGATGGAGAAACTCGCGCTCTTCGCGTATTGGTCTGAGCGCGGTGATGCCGCCGAACTTTCGCGAGCAACTACGCAGCATCCGGATTGGTTGCCCTACGCCTGGCTCGGCGTCGCCAAGTATAGCGCGACCAACAATAATTTTCGCGCTGCCTACGAACTGACTCAGCGCTACGGCGAACCGGTCGCATTGCCGCGCATTGCTTCCGGCGCATCTCTCCAACAACTCGAAAGCCGTTTTCGCTCTGCGCCCGATAATTACGGCATCGGTTACGAACTTTACCGCGCGCAAATGCAAAGCGGCCGGGTCGACGACGCGCTTAACACCGTGCGCTACTTCAGCGAACGCGGAAATTCGCCGCCATACTTCCGCTACCTCGAAGCCCAGTGCTGGGCCGAAAAACAAAACTGGGAACGCGCCTGGAAGACCTGGCTAGCATTTCATGCCGCTCAGTCGACGGCGAAGTAGATGTAAAGATCGACGTCTATTCCGCGATAGCGGCCTGGGCGGCGGCGAGACGGGCGATCGGAATTCGAAATGGACTGCAACTGACGTAATCCAAGCCGAG
>CATPAT010000184.1 GCA_955652155.1 uncultured Chthoniobacterales bacterium
ACGCGCCGGACAAGTCGTTGACGACCGTTTCGACCATAAGTTTTTGAACGAAGACAATCCCGCGTTTCACGAGCTACCGCCGACGGCTGAAAACATCGCCCGCCAGCTTTTCGCCGACGTTGCGCCATTGTTTGCCGATGTCGATGCAAAACTAGTCGCGTGCCATCTGATCGAGACTCCTGATCGAAGCGCGACGTTTTATGCCGATGGCGCAGGCGAAGCGACCTATTGGTTTGAATTTTCGGCGGCCCGGCAAACGATGTCGCCCCGGCTAACGGCGGCAGAGAATGCACGACTTTTCGGCGCGGCTGCCGCGATCCACGGACACAATTACCGCGCGCGTCTCACGTTTCGAAAAGAAAAGGCCGATCACCCGATTGTTCAGCAGCAAGATCTCGATGCGTGCGTCGATTCACTCCGTCAGGAGCTCGATCATCGTCATCTCAACGAAGACATTCCCGGGTTGAAGGACCGCCCGATTACCACCGAAAGCTTGGCTGCTTACATTGGCGAACGGGTAAAGGCGTCACTGCCGATTCACCGATTGCGCCTGCACGAACGGACAGATTTCTTCGCTGAAGCTTGGACTGACGGGAACATATTTCTCGGAACGCAGATGCGTTTTAGCGCTGCCCATCGTTTGCATGTTCCATCGTTTTCCGATGAAAAAAACGCGACCTTGTTTGGGAAATGCGACAACCCGCGCGGTCACGGTCATCTCTATCTCGCCGAAGCCACCATCGGCGGGAATTACGATGAACGAAGCGGAACTCTTTACGATTTCGTTGCACTTCGAAAGGCTCTCAATGAGTCGCTTGAACCCTGGCAAGATCGGCATCTTGATCTGGAAACGGACGACTTTCAGAAAATTTCGTCCAGCGGCGAAAACATTGTCCGCGAGCTTTGGTCGAAGGTCGACAGCCGGGTGAACCAGCAGCTGGTGCGATTGCGGTTATGGGAAACGAAGAACAATCGCTTCACCCTGCGACGGACGACGTAACATCAGATCGCCTCTCCCCTTGCTCGGGGAGAGGATGAAGGTGAGGGGAGTCGTGGCTGCATTGAAAAACCCTCACCCTACCCTCTCCCTTTCAAAGGAGAGGGTTTTGCGCATAGGTTTGAGTGTTTTCGTTCTAACGACGATGGTCGGCGTTGGACGTTGAGCGTTTGTAAATCTTGATGAAGCGAATCCTCATTACCGGCGCGAGCCGCGGGATTGGGCGGGCGATCGCCGAAAAACTTGCGGCGCCCGATGTCACTTTGCTTTTGCACGGCCGCGATACCGTCGCGCTCGGGGAAACGTGCAAGTCCGTTCAGTCCCATTGTGCCGGAGTAATTAAACTGATTCACGATCTCGCCACCCAGAAAGGCGTGTCCAATTTGATCTCGCAAGTTGGCGGCGATCCGCTCGACGTTTTGATCAACAATGCCGGGATCGCGGTGGTAAAACCATTTCGTGAAGTCACTCTCGACGAATGGAACCAAACGCTTGGGGTCAACGTGACCGCCCCGTTTTTGCTGATGCAGCGGTTCGTCGGGCAAATGCCGCCCGGCTCGAACATCGTGAACATTCTCTCGATCGCCGCGAAAACGGGTTTCGCGAACTGGAGCGCTTATTGCATGAGCAAATTCGCACTCGAAGGTTTTTCCCAATCGGTCCGAGACGAATTGCGCGTGCATCGCATCCGCGTGCTCAACATTTATCCGGCGGCGACGAACACTGAGATTTGGGACGACGTCACGGGCGATTGGCCGCGCGAGAAAATGATTGCGGCGGAAGAGGTAGCTTCCGCTGTCGCCTATGCCTTGTCCCGTCCGGCAAATGTCGCGGTCGAAAATGTCACGCTTTCAAATGCAGCTGGAAATCTGTAGCCGAGTTGCGATTGTCGATCTTTCAAGCAGGTGCGACGCATGATTAGCGCATTGCAAGGCGAGATCGGAATCAACGTGATCGCGTCCATTATCGCCTCGCTCTTCTTCCTCGCGGCTGGGTTTGTTTGGGGAAAATACAAGGAGCGTCGACGAAAGTTTGGGCGAAATCTCGACGAGTACGATTTTTATCCGTTCACCGTTACGCGGGAAAACTTTGGCCAGTTCAGCCTGAACAATTTCCGGCTGGGCATGCATTACTTCCTCAAGAACCACGATTACACGGCAGCGCGGCAACTGATTTTCATCGGTGAGCAGAACAACGTGCGCAATCAACTCGAACCGGCGGAGCAGAAAGTTTACGCGCAGCTCTTCGAAAAATACGACGGAAGAAAAGTTGCGGATGATACGAACGAGTATCTCGAGAACTACGTGCGTTTGACCCGCCTCATCGGGAAATCATTTCCAAATACCGGGATTGAAATTTTGCTCCACAACCTGGCTGATCCGGCGCACTCGCTCATCGTTCTGGAGAATAATGTGACCGGCAGGCATCTGCGCGACGGTACGACGAATTTGCTCATCGATCTGAAGAAGCGCCAGCTTCAGAACGAAGATAAACTCAACTACGAGCTGAATATCGGGTCGCGGCGATTCAAGTGCACCACCATTCCGATCATTCGCAAGGAGTTTGGTGTGGTCGGCGCGATCTGCATCAACATTGATGCGAACTACCTGACCGAGGAGGTAATGAAAGATCGCGAACGAATCGAGACGTGGTTCAAAAACTTTTTGCGTGTCGATATGCAGGTCGACGAAAACATTTTAAGCAAGGACGAGTACGCCAAAGCGCAAAAGGGCAAACGCCACTTTAAAGACGACAGGTCTTAGGCAGGGATGGTGCGCTGGCGCCGTCAGCGGGCCACGGAAAATGCGCTCCTAGCGGCGTGACAGCAGTTTGTAGTTGCCATTCGGGAGATTATGCAGAAATCATTCGGGCCGAGCACGCCCGTATGATCAAGAAGTTCGGCAGCGATATCACCATCAACGTTATCGCGTCGGCCATCGCATCGGTCATCTTTCTCGCGGCCGGTTTTTTCTGGGGGCAATACCAGGAGCGGCAGCATTACGGTAAAAATCTGGACGAATACGACTTTTATCCGTTCGATATCAACCGCGACAATATTCCCGAGTTCAAACTCAAGGATTTTCGGCTCGGCATGCATTATTTCCTCAACAACACCGATGATACCGCGGCGCGTCAGCTCATTTTCATCGGCGAGCAAAACAATGTGCGCGCGCAACTCGAGCCGGCGGAGCAGAAAGTCTACGCGCAGCTTTTCGAGAAATACGACGGCAAGAAAATCGCCGACGACACCAATGAGTATTTGGAAAACTACGCGCGCATCGTCCGCTTGATTGGGAAATCCTTCCCCGACTCTGGAATCGAGATTTTATTGCACAACCTGGCCGATCCGTCGCACTCGCTTACCGCACTGGAGAATAATGTGACCGGTAGGCATCTGCGTGACGGCACGACCAGCCTGGGCATCGACCTAAAAAAGCGCCAGATTCAGAACGAGGACAAATTGAACTACGAACTGAATATCGGATCACGAAAATTTAATTGCACGACCTTCCCGATTTATCGGAAGTATTTGGGAGTCGTCGGCGCGATCTGCATCAATGTCGATGTAAACTATCTGACCGATGA
>CATPAT010000185.1 GCA_955652155.1 uncultured Chthoniobacterales bacterium
ATCGACGCGCACTTCGTCGCCCGATTTCAAGGTCGACGATGCAAGATCGGCCGAGCGTTGCAGCACGAGCGATTGTGTTCCGTGCTCGGAACCGACGCGCAATCGGTCTTTGCCGATCACTTCGGTGATTTTCGTGACCGGCCCGGCCGTTTCGAAGCCGAGATCGCCGACGATGACGAACGCTTCGTTAACCAAAACGCGCGTTCCTTTTTTCAATTTCGCCAGCGGGATGCGAGGATCGACATTGCAATAGTAATCAGCGCCGCCAACGACGATATGGGCGGTGTCTTTAGATGTTGCGCCGAGAAAAGTGCCGATGCGGTTCGCCGGTGAAGTGACCTTTTTGATCACCTCTTCGAGTTTCTCGATCATCTGCCGTGCTTCGCCGATCATCTGCGATTGATCCGACACGTGCGGCCGCAGATCGAGCAGATCGCGCCGGACTGGATCGCCGGGCGGGAGCGAAGCGATCACGCGGTCGAGCCTATCGAGCAAGGGAAGATTCGACGCGGGCTCGTCGAAGCTTTCGAACTCTCTGCTGCGCTCTTCGCTCATCGTAAAACCCAGTCCATGCCCGAATCGAGTGCGATTATAACTTTCTCGTCCAATCTTCGCAATGTTCGACGCCGCCCGACCACAAAATGTTCAACCAGCGCCTGGAGGCTACGGTTGCGAGAAAAATTGACGCGAGCGGCAGTTGAACGGGTCACGTTGCTTGCGGCTGGGGACAGCCGCGCTAAAGTCAGCGTCTCGCGAGGAGCCTTAGCTCAATTGGTTAGAGCGCCGCCCTGTCACGGCGGAGGTTGCGGGTTCGAGCCCCGTAGGCTCCGAGGAAATCTTCCTCTTCCGGTTGCTCTTAGTCTCCGCACAAGACAAGTCTTATTCTCGGAGAACTTTTCTTTGGCCTTCACGCCTCGGCACAACAGGGCAGGCTTTGCTCGACAAGTTCAATCAGCTCCGAGCTGCTTGTCGGCTTCAACAAAATCCGGTGTCCGTAAACGCGGCGGCCATCCTTTGCCTCTTCAGCTGTGATCAGCGAAGTGAGGAAAACGATCGGCACGCCATGCAGCGCCCAATCCGCTTCGAGTTGCACCGCGACTTCGATACCGTCCGCCTGCGGCATGATAAGATGATCCCGGTCAGAATTGAAGGCTACGTGATGATTTTGATGCCGGTTCTTCTCGGCATGCTGTTGCTGATTATTCCTGTCCTGAATCACAAGGGAGAACGCGCCGCGTCTCGGCGCCCATGGGCAATTGCAGTCGTTTGTTTGTCCGTGATTATGATTGGCTCGCTCTGGATAGAAGGACAGCAATCGCCGACCGGGTGCGCTTCCGCCATCGACGAGCCTTCGATCAAGATGCAATCGGCGATCGCGGGCAGTTTTGTGGCAAGCGCACCGATTCAGGCGCGCCCCGCCGATGACGCCCGCCTTGCGCAAGCGTGGGATTTTGTGATGCCACCTATGAGTTGGTGGCCGCTACCTCTTTGGAGATAAAGATTGTGGCCTTGCCAACGCTAACCAGCAGGATTGGGAGCGGAATGGTCAGCTCTTCCCAAGACGTTCCAGGTCCTGCATTGTCGAATCATCGAGCTCAATCAGAGCCGCGGCCGTGTTTTCCTCCAAGTGCTTGACCTTCGAAGTTCCGGGAATCGGAAGCATCACCGGAGATTTCCTAAGCAACCACGCAAGCGCAATCTGCGCTGGTTGGGCGTTGAGGCGCTTCGCTGCGCGCGTCAGTGGACCCTCACGTTTCGCGAGTTCGCCGGTGGCGAGCGGAAACCAGGGGACGAAGCCGAGGTTTTCCCGGGTGCAATATTCCAACACGTCCTCAGAATTTCTATCGACCAGGTTGTACCGATTCTGGACCGAAACGATCGGCGTGATGCGCCGGACCGCTTCGATCTGCTTTACGCTGACTTCAGACAATCCGATATGGCGAATTTTGCCCTCGCGCTGAAGATCCACCAACGCGCCGATTTGATCTTCCATCGCTACTTTTGGGTCGATCCGATGCAATTGTAACAAATCGATCCGCGAAAGATGCAGCCGGTGAAGGCTGCCCTCGACCGCCGCCCGTAGATGCTTCGGGCGGCCGTCCTCGACCCATTTGTTAGGTCCGGGCCGTTGAAAGCCGGCTTTGGTCGCGATCAAGAGATCGGCAGGATAGGGATGCAGTGCCTCGGCGATCAGACACTCGCTAACTATGGGGCCGTAGGAGTCGGCGGTGTCGATGAGTTTGATTCCCAACTCGACCGCGCGTCGCAGGACTGCGATTGCCTCGGAATGATCGGGCGGTTCTCCCCAGACGCCATCGCCGGTGAGTTGCATTGCACCGAACCCGAGCCGGCGAACCGGAATATCGCTACCAATCAAAAATGTTCCGCTTGCTTCAGCGGGGCGAGAATGTGCTTTTGCTGTATCGGTCTGTTTCATAATTTTTTCGTTCGTCACCTACCGCACAGCTGAGAGGACTATACGTCTGTCGTTAGGACGAAACCAATCAGTGCGATCAGCCCCAGAACCACCAGCGCGAGGATCGGGTGATCGCTAAAAAATGCCGCTATTTGAAGTGATGATCCTTTAAGCTTCGTCGCGCTCGTATCCGTGCCCAGCGTCGACGCATTTTCGGTTGCAGGCAGCCCTACGTGAATGATTCTGACAACTCGCACAACGCGCGGAGCAGGGATTTCAACGTCCCGTGTCAATTCGTTAGGCCGGGAATAGGTCATATTCATATTTCCAAAGCGTGCGACTCCATTGGCCCGTCGGCCCTGTGAGTTTTCCATTTCCACCACCTCACGCTATGAGCGCCGGTGACGTCGCCGCCATCGACCATATGGGGGATCTTCCAATAGCGCTTGCGAGGTGATCCGTACTCCCTCGTTCGAGAGAGGGTATCCGCCCAGAATCGCGAGTTTTCTTGGCTCACAGTTGACCGCGTTTTTTAGAAAAGAGGATCACAATGAGAACTAAGTTCACCGTTCATCATAACGAACACGTCAGCAGCCGATCGTTCGAGGAGGTCGTTAGGGTCTTTGAGTCTGCCGTGGGATCCGTTGAAGACATTGGACTTGAAGCGCTCTCAGCGTCAACGAAAAGCGCCGAGGAGTTTGAGAGCCAAGTAAAATCACGGGAGAGCACGAGTAGTTTCATGCGCTTCTTCACCGCCGATCATGGCGTCTGGATGGCGCGCGTCGGATTGAACGCCAAGGCCAGAATGTACACGATCGGCAATCCGTTGATCGCTCGGACCATGCTCGAACACGACATTGCCGCGGGATTGAATGTTCCGGTGCGGTTGATGATCTATGAAGACCCAGCGAGCCGGACAACTCGATTGACCTACGATCTTCCTTCTTCTCTTATGAGTGGATTGAAGAATGAGAAGGTCACCGCGGCCGCGAAAAAACTAGACGCCAAACTGATTGCGCTGGGTGTTCACGCTACCGGTGTCCAAGCCTAACGCGTTACAAGACATTCGATATCGCTATGCGGATTCTTATCGTCGGCGCCGGTGCGGTGGGTGGTTACTTTGGTGGCCGGTTGGCCCAGGCCGGGCGCGACGTGACTTTTCTCGTTCGCCCATCGCGCGCGAAACAGCTTAGCCGGGATGGCCTCCGAATCATCAGCCCACATGGTGACGCGGTCCTGACTCCAACGCTGGTAAGCGCCGATAAGATCGACACGCCTTACGATCTTGTCTTCCTGAGTGTGAAAGCCTTCGCGCTCGAGGCGGCGATGAACGATTTCGCTGCGGCCATTGGGCCAGAGACGATGATTTTTCCGGCACTCAACGGCATTCGCCACATCGATCTCCTGACGAAACGGTTCGGAGAACCCGCAGTCATCGGCGGCGTCTCTTTCGTCGCGGCCGAGATCGACGGCCAGGGTCGCATCGTCCAGCTCGCCGACTTTCAGCGTCTTGTTTACGGCGAGAGAAACGGCGAGATCACGCCCCGACTGAAAACGCTCGACGCGACGCTGCAGGGAGCCGGATTCGATGCCCGCCTGTCGCCGGACATCATGCAAGCGATGTGGGAAAAATGGTTCCAGCTCGCCAGCTTGGGCGCCGTCACCTGCCTGATGCGCGGAACGATCGGCGAGATCGTGGCTGCGCCCGGTGGGACCGAGCTGGCGATCGATGTGGTGAACGAGTCCGCCGCGGTTGCCACGGCCTGCGGCCACAAGCCGTCGGAAAAAGTGCTTTCAATACACACGGCCGCCATGACTGCGCCGGGATCTTCGTTGACGTCTTCGATGTATCGCGATTTGCAAAAGGGCGCGCCGGTCGAGGCCGATCATATCCTGGGCGACTTCATCGAACGTGGCAGCGCCCACGGAGTTACCACGCCGTTATTGAAAGCCGCTTTCATCAATCTCCGCGTTTATCAGGACAGACTCCCGAAGCGTTGAGGGAGCAGTTCATTTCCGAATGAGCGTATTTCAGGCAACTGCGTGTGAGTCGATTAGCAAAGGTGCGGCCGCTGTCTCAGACGCGAGCGCTGTTCGCACCAGCGGAGCAACGCGTGTCCCGAGCAGCTCGATCGCGCGCAACATTTTCGCGTGCGACAGTGCCGCCACGCTCATCTGGAACGTGAGACGGGAAATGCCGCCTAACGACTCATTCACGTGCAGAATTTTTCCCGTGACAGTCTCCGGATCGCCGACGAGGAGCGCACCGGTCGGTCCGAGCTGGGCGTCGTAGTGTGCGCGAGTCATCGGTGGCCATCCGCGCTCCCTTCCAATCTCAGTGAAGCTCCGCGCATAACCGGGAAAGAAGTGGTCGGCCGCCTTCGCCGCACTCTCGGCCACGTAACCTAACGAATGGATTCCTACCTTAAGCTGATCTGCAGGATGGCCGGCACGGCGACCGGCTTCGCGATAACTTTCAATCAGTGGCCGAAAACGGTGTGGCTCGCCTCCGATGATCGCGACCATTAACGGCAACCCGAGAACGCCGGCGCGAATAAAAGAGCCGGGCGTGCCTCCGACACCGAGCCAAACCGGCAGCGGATTCTGGAGTGGGCGCGGGTAAACTCCCTGCCCGGTCAGTGCCGGGCGGTGTTGGCCCGACCACTGAACGTGCGTGTTCTCGCGAATCTTAAGAAGCAGATCGAGCTTCTCGGCAAAGAGCGAATCGTAGTCCTCGAGCTCCAACCCAAAAAGCGGAAACGCTTCGATGAACGAGCCGCGCCCGGCAACTAACAACGGTCCGTATTGCTGCAACGACTGCTCCCTCGGCGACACCCGCGCCGTCAGCGACGCCCGCTCCTTCCACGACACCTCCGCCTGCCGCAACGCCGGCTTCTTCTCCAGCTTCAGTGGCGAAGAAATAATTATGCCCATCGTTGGTTCAGCGCGATAGGAGAATGGCGTGGCCAAAAATTTCAAAGACCTTTCGGAACAGGAAATTCTAGCGCTCGCAATTTCTTCCGAAGAAACGGATGCGCGCATTTACGCCGACTTCGCCGCCGGATTGAAAGCTGATTACCCGGCGACCGCCCAAATCTTTAAGGAAATGGAGGCGGAAGAAGATGAGCATCGCCGCAAATTGATTGAGGATTATCGTCGCCGCTTTGGAGAACACATCCCGCTAATCCGTCGCGAAGACGTGAAGGGGTTTGTGCACCGCAAACCGGTTTGGATGATCCGGCCGCTGGGAATCAAAACCGTTCGGAATCAGGCCGAGGTGATGGAGACAGAAACCCGACGTTTCTACGAGCGCGCTGCCGGTAAAGTCAGCGACGCCTCGACGCGGAAACTGCTCGGGGACCTGGCTGAGGCGGAGCGAAAGCATGTGACCCTGGCCGACAATCTCGAAAAGGAATACCTGACTCCCGAAGTTAAGGCTCAAGAAGAGAAGGCCCATCGCCGGTTGTTTGTCCTGCAAATCGTGCAGCCGGGACTGGCGGGACTAATGGATGGTTCGGTCTCAACCCTCGCGCCGGTTTTTGCGGCGGCATTTGCGACCCACAACAGCCACGCGGCTTTCCTGGTCGGCCTCGCCGCCAGTGTTGGCGCGGGAATTTCGATGGGGTTCGCCGAGGCAGCGTCTGATGACGGCAGCCTGACCGGCCGCGGGAAACCTCTACTGCGCGGAGTCGTTTGCGGCTTGATGACTACCGC
>CATPAT010000186.1 GCA_955652155.1 uncultured Chthoniobacterales bacterium
ATGAAACGGCAGTCGGCTTTGCGATTTTCTTTCACAATTTTTCGACCTGGCTCGGCCGGCAGGGACTTTATCTCGAGGACCTATTCGTTAGGCCGGAAGATCGCGGCAAAGGGTACGGACGCGGTTTATTGATTCATCTGGCAACAGTTGCGCGCGACCGCGGGTGCGGCCGAATGGAATGGGCGGTCCTCGATTGGAACGACCCCGCAATCCAATTTTATCGCAAACTCGGAGCTAAATCGATGGATGAATGGACTGTGTTCCGATTAACGCGCGACGGAATCGCGAAACTTGCGGACGCCGAGCCGGGTTAATAATTCATGCGCGAACCAATCGCGCGATCAGGTCCTCACTCGTGACGACACCGATCAAATTTCTCTTTTGATCGACGACCGCGGCCAGGCCAAGCCGCGCAGCCCGCAATCGCTGAACGGCGCGCGCGGCCGGCTCGCTTTCCTGGACCGTGACCATTCGTCGGATGTAGCGGCTGATCGACTGCGGGTGATCTCTATCGAGCAAAATATCGATCACGTTCACCAGACCGACCGCATCCCCGTTGGCTCCAATCACGGGTAAGCGGTCGAACCCGGTCGAACGGCTGACGCTGAATACATCTTCGATCGGTGAGTCCGGCTTCAAGCTGGCGACTCCGGACAATGGCTTCATCACATCGCGCGCAGTCACGTTTTGAAAATCGACCACGTTATGGATCATGGCGCGTTCGGTCGCCGTGAGGGAACCTTCGCGTTCGCTTTGTGTCGTGATCTGTTTCAATTCCTCACGGGCAGCGAACAAACGCGCGCGCTTCTTTTGCGGCGGCAACAAGAGGCGGCCAATGAGTGTACCGGTTGCCAGGATTGGCCAGAGCAGAGTCATGCTTATTTCAAGGAGACGGGCAAGCGGTGAAAGAGCGCGAAAAGGAAAGCGGCGAAAGAGCGACTTCGGCAAAACGACAAGGACGAAAAGATAAATTGGCAGCGCGATTAGTATCGCGAGGAGAAACCCAGTTGTATCAAATCTGGAAACGAGGAATCGCGTCAAGAGAAGCAGCGCGACGATATCTGCGAAATTTGTGACCAACAAAACCGTGACCAGCAACCGCTCAGGTGTCTTCAACAACCGATCAAGTCGGACCGCCGCCGGCCGGTTCAATTTTACGTGATGACGCAATCGGACTGGATCGATTGAGGTCAGTCCCGCTTCCATTCCGTTGAAGAGAAACGAAATCGCCCAGCAACCTCCGATGATAAAAAAATCTTTCATGCGGCGGCGGTGCTAGCGTCCGGTTGATCTTCGAGGCAGGTTGTTTTTTCGAGGAGTAATTCCTCGATTCGTTTTCGACTCGTGCGCCTGACCGTGACCGCCAGTCGCGGCAATTCGATCTTGGCCCCGGCTTGTGGCAAATAGCCAAGCCGGTTGAAGACCAGACCGCCGATGGTGTCGATTCCGTCCGCCTCCAATTCAAAGCCGAGATGGTCATGCAAATCGTCGAGGCGTGCGTGACCGCTGACCAGAAACTTTCCATCTTCGAGCGGCTCAATGTAAAGATCGAGCTCTCCTCGGGGCGGCGCCGCGCCACCGAGAATTTCCTCAACGATGTCCGACATGGTGATAATTCCTTCGGTGCCGCCAAATTCGTCGACCACAATTGCGAGCGATTGCGGATGGGTCAGGAAAAGTTTGAGCAGATCGAGCGCGCGCATCGTCTCCGGCACGAACGACGGGGCCAGCAAGGACTCGGTGTAATGTTCGGACGAATCGAGCAGGAACAGTTTGACGTCGATGATGCCAACGACGTTGTCCGGCGTGTCGGCGTAAACCGGAACGCGGCGGTAGCGTTTCTCTTTTAACTGCGCGATTGCCTGTTCATTTGTGAGATCGTCCGCCAGAGCAAACGTTTCGACTCGCGGCGTCATACAATCCTTCGCTGTTTTGTCGCCCATCTTGATGATCTCCTGGATCATATCGCCCTCGGCTTGGTGCAGCGTCCCTTCTTCCTCTCCAATCTCGACAAGCGTCTCGAGTTCTTCGTCGCTCAAGCGCGCACGCGTGCGAAGACGCTGCGGTGTGAGTAGATCAACGATCGCCGTGCTAACGCTCTCGAGTATCCGCCCGACACGATCGAGTAATCCGACGGACGCCTGGAGCACAAAAGCGCCGACGGTGGAAAGCCGGTAGGGCGCTGCGAGCGCGATCAGTTTTGGGACCAGATCGCAGAGCAAGACGACGACCGCGAAAATAACGATCGCGGTGATCCATTGCGGCAGGCGTCCGGCGAGCGGCCCGCGCCAAAGTAAAAAAAGGCAAAGCACCACCAGGGGCACTTTGACGAGCCCATCGCCGAGCAGGAGCACGTTCAGGACGCGTCGGGGCTTATCTCGAAAAAGTTGGACGAAATTGACGAGCGCAGGGTGATTTTGCTCCAACCGGCGTAATTGGTGCGGCCGGAGTGAAAAAAGCGCTGTTTCCAGTCCGGAAAAAAGCGCGGAGACAAAAATCAGCGCGCCGATGGCGGCGAGAACAATTCCCAGCGTAACCGGCATCATTCTTGGCTGCGGTCCCGAACGTCCGCCAACGGACGGACTTGCCGTGGCGAGCTTTCGTGACCCTCCGGAAAAGTCGGTTTGCCCATCATCTGCGGCACGATGAAATTAAGCCCTTCATGAGCAAAGGCGAGAGGATTTCACAATTCGTGCGCGAGTTGGAAGGCGACGATCTAGATTCTTCCGGTGATGTG
>CATPAT010000187.1 GCA_955652155.1 uncultured Chthoniobacterales bacterium
GGCGCCAAAGAATGTTACGTCGCGGGCCAAGCTCGCGCTTAGTTTGATGGCCATAGGTCAATTAGCCGAGGCGCGAAAGGAGGCCGTCTCAATCCTCCAACAGGAAGCCGGAAACCCCGAAGCAATTACTCTTCTTGCCGATACCAGCCTAACCAAGGAGCAGATTGCTGCCACCGACCAACAACTTCAGAAATTCCCACAAAAGGATTCGGCGGTATTTCATTTGGCTTCCGCTAGTCTCGCTTTGCAAAGCGGTGACACGGCGAGCGCGTCCGATCAAGTACGGCAGGCGCTCGCTTCAGAACCAACCTCCTATCGGCCGCATTCGGCGATGGCTCACATTTACCTATTGCAGAAAGATTTAAATGGTGCTCGCCAGGAATTCAAAACTGCCGCCGAATTGGCACCCTTGCGATCAAGCGAAAAGATCAGATATGCCGAGGTCCAGGCGGCCAGCGGTGCGATAGACCAGGCCAAAGCTTCCTTGCAAAACATAACACGTCAGGCGCCCGACTATCTGCCTGCCTGGCTTGATCTGGCTCGGATTGCCTTTACCCAGAAAAATTACGACGAATCGCTCTCGTTGCTCGAAAACATCTCAAGCCGGGATCCGGATAATCCAGAAGCACGGATGCTTCAATCGGAGGTTTGGCTGGCGAAAGGCGACTCTGGCAAAGCGATTGCGATCTTGGATCGACTGGACAGTACGTATCCGAATACTCCCATCATCAAATTCCGGCTTGCTCGCGCTTATCTAAGCGCCAAAAATACCGGCCAAGCCGCCTCAGCGCTTGAACAGGCGATTGCGACGAATCCAAATTACACCGAGGCCATTCTCGCTCTCGGTGAGCTCAACTTACGCTCCGGCAAACCTCAGGCTGTCGCCGCTGCCGTGGCGGATCTGCTAAAAAAACGCCCCGACTTGTTACAAGCTCGCCTCCTGCTCGCCGATGCTTATCAGGCTTTGGGCAGACTGGACGATGCCGCCGCATTATTTCGGGAACAAATTAAAATGGCTCCGCTATCTTTCGAGGCCCACTACGTCCTCGGCCTGATTCTGCAGCGGCAGGGAAAAACGGACGAAGCCCGCCGAGCTTTTGAAGAAGCATCGGAAATCGCGCCCGATAACTTAAATCCGATCGATCAGCTTGTCGGGATGGACTTGGCCGAAAAGCAGTATGGTGCAGCGACCAAGCGCGTGCAGCAGCAGCTTCAGAGGAAACCCGACGCAGCCGGCACTCATTTCTTAGAAGCAAGAATTTACGCGGCGCAACGGGACTGGCCGCGCGCCGAAGCGGAGCTTCGGAAAACAATCGAGCTCAATGCCGACTTCGCCGCCGCCTACGATTTGTTGGTCTCGGTTTATTTGACGGCTAACAAGTTGCCCCAAGTCATTACTGAGCTCGAAACGTTGCTCAAGAAGAATCCGAGCAATGCGGTCGCGCTGATGATAGAAGCAACTGTTTACGACAAAATGAACGATTACCAGAAGGCGCGTGATACGTATGAGAAGCTACTGGCTCTGAACCCAGACTCGGTATCAGCCTTGAACAATCTCGCCTATCTTTACGCCGAGCACCTAAACCAGCTCGACCGAGCCTACGAACTGGCAGAGAAAGCGCGCACTCTGAAACCAGATGAGGCTGAGATCGCCGATACGCTCGGGTGGATCCTTTACAAGCGTGGCGATTACGAGCAAGCGTTGGCGCTCCTTCAAGAAAGCGCCAATAAACTCCCCGAAAATCCGGAGGTCCAGTTTCATCTCGGCATGACCAGCTACATGATGGGTCAGGCGGATAAGGCTCGCTCGGCTCTTGAACAAGCCCTTCATGCCACCGCCGATTTCCCAGATAAGAGCGAGGCCCAACGTCAGCTTGCTCTGCTGAAAGAGTCCCCCGGCGGCAAAACAGAGCTCCCTGTGACCGAACTGGAGGCGCTTCTGAAGCGACAGCCTAACGATCCGATTGTCCTGAACCGGCTCGCCGCCGCTTACGAAAAACAGGGGGAAACCGCCAAGGCGGCCGCGAGTTATGAACAGGTGTTGAAGCTCAATCCGAAACTTCTCTCCGCTAACCTGGAACTGGCTCAACTTTACTCTGGACCCTTGCCGAAACATGACAGAGCGCTGGAGATTGCCAAGAAGGCAAGGCAGCTGGCGCCGAACGACGCTCATGTCGCTGGCGTGCTGGGGCACATTGCCTTTCAACTTGATAATTTTAGTTGGGCCTACAGCCTTTTACAGGAAAGCGTACGACAACTTGCGGATGACCCGACGGTTTTGCACGATTACGCCTGGGCCGCCTACAGCTTGGGAAAAGTGAGCCAAGCCCGCGAGTTAATGGAGCGCGCCTTAAAAGCGGCTCCGGCGCCGGACATCTCCGAAGATGCCAAATCGTTTCTACGGATGACCGCGGTGGATGAAAATCCAAAAGATGCCGCTGCGCTTGAGCCCGAGGTTCAGAAATTTCTCAAAGCGAATCCGAACTACGTCCCGGCCTTGACAGTTCGCGCTGGCATCGAGGAACAGCGAGGGGAGCCGAAAGCAGCCATCGCCACTTACGGGGCAATCTTGCAACGCTTCCCTGATTTTGCGCCTGCCCAAAAGCAGTTAGCAGCCTTGTATTTGGAAAACCCCGGAGCCTTGGACGAAGCCTACGATTTGGCTGTCAAAGCTCGGAAGGCTTTGCCGGATGATCCCGGATTGGCCCGAACACTGGGCGAAATTAGCTTTCAGAAAAAGGACTTCGGGCGCGCTCTCCAATTATTGCAAGAAAGCGGCCGTAAGAGTCCGTTGGACGCGAAGGGCCTCTATTACC
>CATPAT010000188.1 GCA_955652155.1 uncultured Chthoniobacterales bacterium
CACACGGTGATGGCCGAAGGCGGAATTGCCGCCGCTCTCGCCAATGTGGACGAGCGCGACAATTGGAAGGTGCATTTCGCTGACACGATGCGGGGCGGTCAATATGTGAATCAGTGGCGCATGGCCGAATTACACGCGAAGGAAGCGCCCGATCGCGTGCGTGAGCTCGAAGCTTGGGGAGCCGTGTTCGATCGCACCGAAGATGGCCGCATTTTGCAGCGGAACTTTGGTGGCCACAAATACCCGCGGCTCGCGCACGTCGGGGACCGCACCGGTTTGGAGATGATTCGGACGCTGCAAGACCACGGTGTGCACCGCGGCATCGACGTGCACATGGAGCACACAATCTTGTCGATCTTGAAGGATGGAAATCGCGCGGTCGGCGCGTTTGGCTATGAACGCGAGCGCGGCCGATTCAAAATTTTCCGGGCGAAAGCAATCGTGCTCGCCACCGGCGGGATTGGCCGCGCCTATAAGATTACGAGCAACAGTTGGGAATACACCGGGGACGGACACTCGCTCGCTTACGAAGCCGGTGCGGACTTGATCGACATGGAATTCATTCAATTTCATCCGACCGGAATGGTCTGGCCGCCGAGCGTCATGGGAATTTTGGTGACTGAAGGCGTGCGCGGTGAAGGCGGAATTTTAACGAATAAAGAAGGCAAGCGGTTCATGTTCGATTCGATTCCGGAGAATTATCGCGTGCAGACAGCGGACAACGAGGAAGAAGGCTGGCGATACTGTCAGGGCGACAAGAACGCGCGGCGGCCGCCGGAATTATTGACGCGTGATCACATCGCGCGCTGCATCGTTCGCGAGATCAAAGAGGGCAGGGGAAGTCCACACGGCGGCGTTTATCTCGATATCGCGTGGATCAAACAAAAACTTCCGGAAGCGGCGGATTACATCAAACGCAAGCTGCCGAGCATGTATCACCAGTTTAAGCAGCTGGCTGACATCGACATCACCGAGCAACCGATGGAAGTCGGACCGACCACGCATTACATCATGGGCGGAGTGCATGTCGATCCCGACACGCAGATGTCGCGCGTGCCGGGATTGTTTGCGGCGGGTGAATGTGCCGCTGGAATTAATGGCGCGAACCGGCTCGGCGGGAATTCACTGTCCGATCTTCTCGTGTTCGGAAAACGCGCAGGCGAGTTCGCGGCCCGCTTCGCCAAAGAAAACTCGTTAGGCCAGATCGACAGTCCGAGCCGGACGAACACCGAGATCGACATCATTGCGCAGGAAGCAGTCGTGCCGTTTGAGCGAAGCGGCCGAGAAAATCCCTATGAGATCCAGCGCGACTTGCAGGATCTGATGCAGGACAATGTCGGGATCGTGCGCACTGAATCGGAAATGCAGCATGCACTAGAGCAATTGGGAAAGTTAAAGGAGCGAGCAAACAACGCAGGCGTGACCGGTCATCGCGAGTTTAATCCGGGGTGGCATACTGCGCTCGATTTGAAAAACTTGCTTACCGTCTCGGAAGCGATCACGCGCGCGGCGATTGAGCGCAAAGAAAGTCGGGGCGCTCAATTTCGTGAAGATTATCCGGACAAAGAGGAACGGTTTGCGAAAGTGAACACGATGATTTCCAAAGCTGAGGATGGCTCAATGCGGATTCGGTTGGAACCGCTCCCGGAAATGCCGGACTATTTAAAGCGAGTGGTTGAGGAGATGACGTGAGCGAGGCGCAAACGGTTACATTCAAAATTTGGCGCGGCGACGCGAACGCCGGCGCGTTTCAAGATTACACAGCTGAATGTTCCGAAGGAATGGTCGTGCTCGACGCTGTCCATCAAATTCAGCGAACCCAGGCGAACGACCTGGCCTGTCGATGGAATTGCAAGGCGGGCAAATGCGGGTCCTGCTCGGCCGAAGTGAACGGGATGCCGAAGCTGATGTGCATGGCGCGGTTGAGCGATTTACCGCTCGACCGACCGGTCACAATCGAGCCGATGAAAGCGTTTCCGGTCCTGAAAGACCTAATCACCGATGTTTCGTGGAATTTTTCGGTGAAGAAGAGAATCAAACCGTTCAAGCCGCGGCCGCCCGATGCACCCGATGGCACATGGCGGATGCAGCAAGCCGACATCGATCGCGTCCAGGAATTCCGGAAATGCATCGAATGTTTTCTCTGCCAGGATGTTTGCCACGTGCTGCGCGACCATCAGATGCACGACAAATTTATCGGGCCGCGTTTTCTGATTCACGTGGCGGCGTTGGAGATGCATCCGCTCGATACCGAAGACCGGTTGGAGGAATTGCGAAACACCCAGGGAATTGGCTATTGCAACATCACGAAGTGCTGCACGAAAGTTTGCCCGGAAAGCATTGAGATCACCGACAACGGAATCATTCCGTTGAAGGAACGGGTGGTGGACAAATTTTACGACCCGTTCGGATGGTTTTGGCGCTGGCTGAAACGGCGACAAGATCGACAACCGTCTAAGCCGGTGTAAGGATTTCCAATTCAGATGTCGGAGTTAAAATCACTTTCGCAAGAGGCAATTCCGGCAGCGCTGGAGAAAGCGGAGCGCTATCGTTTGCTCAATGAGCCCGGCGAAGCTGAGAGCATCTGTCTCGACATTCTGAAAACCGATTCCGAAAACCAACAAGCAATCATTACCTTGCTCCTGGCGCTGACGGATCGATTCGAAAAAGGCTACGCCGTCAGCGATATGCAAACGAAAGAACTCCTTTCGCGAATGAAGTCCGAATACGATCGCGCTTATTATACCGGAATCGTGGCGGAGCGCCGGGCCAAGGTGAAACTTCGCCAGAACACGCCCGATTGCCGGTTCCAGGCTTACGATCTTTTTCGCGAAGCGATGAGTTGGTTTGAGAAAGCCGAAGCCATTCGCCCGCCGGGCAACGACGACGCGCTTTTACGCTGGAACACGTGCGCGCGTATCATCACGCGGAACAATCTCGTGGCCAGGGAGCCGGAAGAGAGAATCGAATTTCCGCTCGAGTAGCAGGCAGAGCGCTGCAGTTGGTTATCGCTTGCTCTGCAAAAGACTTTTGCTCCTATTCAAAGCGTTCATGAGGCAATCAATGAGCGGACTTAGGTTGGGAGTTAATGTCGATCACATCGCCACGTTGCGACAGGCGCGTTATGCCGGAATGCCTGATTCAAAAAATGCCGAACCCGATCCGATTATCGCGGCCGCGATGTGCGAGCGGGCCGGCGCGCAGGGGATCGTGACCCATTTGCGAAGCGACCGACGGCATATTCAGGACCGCGATATCGATCGGCTTCGCCAGAACATCATGACGAAACTGAATTTGGAAATGGGAAACACGCCCGAGATTGTCGATGTTGCGTTGCGAATTGTGCCCGATGAAGTCTGTCTCGTCCCCGAAAAACGCGAGGAAGTTACGACCGAAGGCGGCCTCGATGTCGTTGCGCAACGGAAGGAACTCGAGCCGACGATTAAGAGGCTACAAACCTCCGGCATTCGCGTGAGCCTGTTTGTCGATCCAACCCTGGAACAAATCGATGCAGCGCACGAGCTCGGCGTGGAAATGGTGGAACTTCATACCGGCAAGGTCGCCAACGCTTTCTCGGAAAAGATCGAGAAGCAGGAGCTGGAAAATTTACAGGCGGCGGCCAAAGCCGGTTCGGAATTAAAACTGCAAGTCAACGCCGGCCACGGGATCAATTATTCGAACATCGCGTTGATCAACAAGATTCCGCATCTCACTGAATTGAACATTGGCCACTCGATTGTTTCGCGGGCAATGGTCGTCGGAATTGAAAACGCTGTTAAGGAGATGCTCGCGGCGATGGCAGATTACAAAGCATGAATACGCAAGGCGACCTGAGCGCCCCCAAACTTGACGGCTTTGAGCCGTCAAGTTTGCGAGAGGTCAATTCGGCGATCTTCGTTTTCGACCAATGAGCGTGCTCGGCATCGGGGTCGATCTGGTGGAATGCACGCGCATTCAACGTTCGCTCGATCGTTTTGGCGAAAAATTTCTGCGGCGAGTCTTTACCGATGGCGAAATTGAATATTCGATGTCGATGAAATTTCCGGCGTGCCATCTGGCGGCGCGTTTTGCCGGCAAGGAGGCGGTCTCCAAAGCATTTGGCACCGGCATCGGCAAAGCGATGGGCTGGCGCAACATCGACATCCGCAAAAAGAAAAGTGGCGAACCGTTCCTGGTCTTTTCCGGACCGGCGCAAGAGCTGGCAACGAAGCGCGGCGTGACATCGGCGCTGGTTACCCTGAGCCATACCGACCATCACGCGATCGCCTGCGTCGTACTCGAAGCGACGTGACGTGGTTCGGTCCTGGTTTAAACGAACGCCCTCGCCAGATTTCTCCAGCGAGGGCGTCGTAATCAAGCAACTCAGGTTGCTATTTCTTGCAGCAACTCGCGTTGCAACATTGTTTGCCTTTGCAGCAAGCGTTCGTCTGCGCGCTCACGGGCGACACAGCAAAAGATGCTGCCAGGCTGGCAATAAGCAGAAGATATTTCATAAACTCCTCCTTTGAATTTCGTTATCGAACTCGGCCGCGCACCTTGTGCGTGCCGAGCCGTCAATCAGGAGAACTCAGCGCGCGGCGGCGGAACGGGCGGACGTTGGAAGCGCGCTGTTATGCGATCATCGTTCACCAATACTGTGCCGCTCATCTCCGCTCCCGCGGCAAATGCATTGGCGTTGCTGAAGTAAAGGAGAAGGCAGACAGCTGGCGCTGTGCAACACGTTCCAGAATTCGAAGTTGTCGCGCCGGGGTTGATCGGACAGCGGTGGCAAGCGTCCACCATGTTCATGTCCGTGCAGTATTTGTTTTGCTGAACCGCGGGAAACGACGTGCTTGGAACAACCGGCGTTAAAGAAGCAAGGCTAACGGCGAATACGCCCAATAATAATCGCGCCGGCAGCGTCATCGACCACAACTTATCACCGACGAAGCTTTTCCAAAGAAGATTATCGATCTGGCGGATGAACGCGAGACGGACTGTTGAACGCTCGCCTCGACCGGCGGTCTAAGTTGTGCTACAAAGAAAAGCGATGTTGAGCAGGATCATGATTTCAGTGGCTATGGCAGCGGCACTCCTGGTCGCACCGGTGAGCATCTCTGCCCGATCTTGCATTCTCTTAAATGCGGCTGGTGAAAAAGCATGTCAGCCTGGTTGCTGCGCAAACAAGACATGCTGCGCAACGTCGCAGAAGAACACCGCTCCAGCTGCTCAGCCGCTCGCCAAGTCTGGTTCCGATCAACAGACCATCGCAACTTTGCCTTCCGTGGTTGCAGTAGTTGGATTGAGTCCAGCCGCTGAAACATCGTCGATTTTCTCGAGTCGAGATTGCACGGCGCATTCGCCGCCGCCACTCGCGCTCATCTGTATTCGCCTCATCTGATCCGAAGAG
>CATPAT010000189.1 GCA_955652155.1 uncultured Chthoniobacterales bacterium
ATCGACGAACATTTCGGGTTCATGCTGACCGTTCGCTATTACGCTACGCAAGTGCCGGAGGTTTTTGTCATTCTGCTGCCGGTCTCGTTGCTGTTGGCCCTGCTTTTTGTGCTCGGCCGAATGTCGCGCTCGAATGAAATTGTCTCAATGTTGACCGCCGGGGTGAGCATCCCGCGCGTGCTCGCACCGCTGATCGGCATGGGTCTGCTCACAGTCGCTGGCAGCTTCGCGCTCAATTACGCGCTCGCGCCGCATGCCGAGATGGCCAAGAAAAATTTCATCGCCACGGCGCGTTCGCACCAAGTCACCGTGCAAGGCCAGATTTTCCGCAATCGCACCGATTTGCGCACCTGGTTCGTGCAGAGTTTTCGTCCCGGCCACGACCTGTTCAATAACGTGCAAGTGTTGCAACAGGACTCGCACGACAACATCGTCACGAATTATCTGGCTGCGCGCGCGACTTATCACGCTGAAACAAAAACGTGGGAGCTCGACCAGGCAAAAGTGGTCCACTACGACAACGCCGGAAATATCGCCGACGAAAAGATGTATCCCACGCTCACGATCGAACATTGGAGCGAAACGCCCTTTCGACTCGGCAGCGCCAATGTCCGCGCCGAATATCTCAGTTTTCCCGAACTGCGAGAGTACCTTCATTACAATTCCGATTTCCCAATAACCCTGCTCGCGCCTTTCCGGACGCATTTGCAATATCGCCTCGCGCTTCCCTGGACTTGTTTGGTCGTGGTCTGCATCGCGGCGCCGCTCGGCATCGGTTATTCGCGTCGTGGAGTTCTGGCCAGCGTCGCCAGCGCGGTCATTCTTGTGTTCACAATGAATTTTCTGACTCACCTTTTTCTCGCGCTCGGCGAAGGCGACCGGATTTCGCCGTTGGCGGCCGCCTGGACACCGAACCTTATTTTCGCGGTGATCGGCCTTTATCTGCTTTACCTGCGCGCGACCAATCGCGAAGGGCTGCGCTTTCAACTGGCCGGCGCGCGGCGTATATTCGCCCGATGAATCCGTTGCCGAACGACTGGGCGATCAAGCATCGGGCCGATGCCTGCGCCGCGACCCAACGTCCATTCGAAGCGGGCGAGTATTTTTACACTTTACTCTTTCGCGACGCAGATGGTTTTCGGCGGGAAGATTTAAGCGAGGAAGCGTGGAAGAAGCGGAATGAAAACATCCAGCCGTTTTCATTTTGGAAAACCCGCTATGAGCCTGTGCCGGAAGCAGCGCCCGAACCTTTGGCGAAAGAAAACGCCGAGCAACTTTTTCGACGGCTGATCGCGTCGGAAAATCCGCCGGCCAACGCCTGCTATGTGCTCGCGGCCATGCTGGAGCGGAAACGTATCCTGAAACAAATCAAAACCGAAAACGCCGAGAAGGGGCGGGTGCTTATTTATGAACATGGCACGACTGGAGACGTGTTCATCGTGGCGGATCCGGGGTTGCGGCTCGACGAGCTCGAGCACGTGCAAAACGAAGTCGCGCAATTGCTCCGCAGCGCCGCTTAAAATCACCCTCACCTTACTCCTCTCCCGAGCAAGGGAGAGGAGTCCCCAAGCCGATCCAGCTGCGCATCGCCGATTTTGTGAGAAGATAGAGGCCACCAAAGATGACTCTCCCGTGGTTCCAAAATGCTTTCCCGCTTTATCTCGCACCGATGGCCGGGGTCTCGGACAAGATTTTTCGCCAGCTCTGCAAGGAACACGGTGCGGACGTGCTCACCACCGAATTCGTTTCCGCCGAAGGAATTTTTCGCCGGAACGAGCGGACCCGGGAATATCTCGACTTCGATCAGATCGAACGCCCGATCGGTGTTCAACTTTTCGGCGCGAACGCCGAACACATGGCCGAAGCCGCGAAACAGGTTGTCGATTGGGTCCGGCCGGATTTTATCGATCTAAATTTTGGCTGCCCCGTTAACAAAGTCGTTTGCAAGAACGGCGGCTCGGCGTTGCTGAAAGATTGCCCGACGCTGGCCAACGTCGCGAGCGCGGTCGTGCGCGCGATTACACCGTTACCAACAACGGCAAAAATCCGAATTGGTTGGGACGCAGACTCAGTGAATGCCGTTCGGGTCGCGAAAATTCTGACGGAGGCGGGAATTGCGGCGCTCACCGTCCATGGCCGAACCCGCGCGCAAGGTTATTCCGGCGCAGCCGATTGGAACGTGATCGGCGAAGTTGCGGCGTCAGTTTTGATTCCAGTGATCGGCAACGGCGACCTCGCGACCGCCGCCGACGTTGCGAGACGTCGCCGCGAAACGGGAATCGCCGGTGCCATGATTGGTCGCGCGGCCATGAGCGCGCCCTGGATTTTTCGAGAAACAAAAGCGTACCTCGCCACCGGTGAAATTGTCGATCCACCAACCTTAAGCGAGCGCTGGAAATTAATTTTGCGACATTGTGAATTAACGGTGCACGAATGGGGCGCGGAGGAGCCGGCCATTCGCTCGATGCGGGCCCGACTAATGGCTTATTCGAAATCGATGCCGGAGGCAAAACGGCTGCGCGAAAAATTCGCGCACGTCTCGACCGTGGCCGAAGTTAGGACAATCGCCGAAGAAAACATCTTTCAGGAAAGCAGGAACGAAGGAGAAGCAAGAAGTCGAATTCCTGTTTTGAAACTCGCGCGACACCCCGTCGCGCTCGCTGCTACCCTCGCAGCTTTACCTTCTATGTCGCTCGTCCCACTCGCTCCATTCCTGGGTTCCTGATTCGTCTTTTTAATGAGTACTGAAACAGCGACTCCTAATTACAAGGTCGGCAACGAGCGACTGATCCGGGTCACGGACAAGGCCGCCAGTAAACTGGCATCGTTGCTCGAGCAAAAGGGAAATCCAAACGGCGCGCTCCGTCTCGCCGTAGTCGGCGGCGGTTGCTCCGGTTTGCAATACGCGATGGATTTGGTCGATGGACCGAAAGAGCGCGACATTCTCGTCCCGACCTCGAGCATTCGCATCGTGGTCGATCCGAAAAGCGCGCTCTTTGTTAGCGGCTCAGTCCTCGATTACAGCGAGGACCTGCAAAAAGGCGGATTCAAAGTCACCAACCCGAACGCGGTCGCGCACTGTTCGTGCGGCGAAAGCTTCGCGGTGTGACTTCTCGTCGGCCTTTTATTGTTTACCGTTCGTTTACGGGGTCGCAGAAGGCGAAGCAGTCGGCGAGGCTGATTCTTCAGCCGCGGCTTTCTTCTTCGTGGTCTTCTTCGCCGCAGATGGCGACGCTTCGGTCGAAGCCGACGTCTTCTTTGTGGTCGACTTCTTCTTCGTGGTCGACGCTGCGTGGGTCGTCCCGGTGGACGTCATCGCGGTCTCCTCTTTCTTCTGGGATTGGCAGCCCAGGAAGGCGGCGATCGTCAGCACAGTGATCAAAGACAAAACAGGTGTTTTCATAGAATTGGTTAAGCTTAACGAAAATCGAGAATGTCGAGACGCGTCCCCTAGAGCAAGCATTAAAATCGGCGGTTTTCTGCTTTGAAATTTGTAATTTGTCCTTTGTAATTTACCCATGAGCACACGCATTATTCTCGCAGGTATCATCGGCGGTATCGTCATGTTTATCTGGAACTTCGTCGCGCACGAGCTGCTGCCGCTGGGCGAGATGGGCGTGCGCCTGATCCCGAATGAAGACGCGGTCACCAGCGTCCTCCAAACGAATCTCGGTGACACCAGCGGGTTCTACGTTTTCCCCAGCGGAGGACTCACTCCCGGGGCGACCAGAGAGCAAAAAGAAGCCGCGATGAAAAAGGCCGAAGAACAAATGGCCGCGGGCGCGGGCGGCGTGCTCATTTATCGTCCGAAACGCATATTCAACTTTCCCAAGCGGCTCGGAATTGAATTCGCAACCGAGATGATCGAATCACTCCTCGCCGTTTTCCTTCTCGCACAAACGCGGATCACGAGCTTTGGCGGCAAAGTTGGTTTCATTTTGACGGCCGGGATTCTCGCCGCCATTGCCACTAACGTTCCTTACGCCAACTGGTACGGTTTCCCGAAAACATTCACGCTTGCCCAAATGATAATGATGGTCGTCAGCTTCCTTTTGGTCGGCATCGTCGCCGCGCTTCTATTAAGAAAGAGCGTTTCAACCGCCGCTGCTTGAGGTTCGCTCAGCGTTCTTGCTTCGCGCCACGTAGCGCATTTGCTTCGTGCCAGGCCGTTCCTCGATCAATTCGGCCGCGGGCACGGTGTGAAACGAGACCACTACCCAATCCGCACCTTGCGGCATGACGGGGCGGTGCCAGACATTTTGCGGAATTGAGATCCAACGCCGCTCCAATGGTTCGTCGGGATCGCTCACCAAGACGTTCGACTGCCACACGATCTCAGACTCTGTTTGAACATCGCTCTCCGCAGATTTCAAATCCGTTTGCAGGTCGCCCGTAGCTTCGAACGACATCATGCGTTGATGACTGTTGGGATGACGTTCCGCTCCGGTGTCCGCACCCGTGCGAAGAATAAACACCCAGCCTGACCGGATCGCCGGCGGCAATGCGCCGAACGTTTCGAAAGCGATCGGCTCCCACGCCATCAACGCATCCGGCTTGCGTACGAGGTCAGCGCGCACGCGCTCCACGATCGGTCGGATTTGCGCGCGGATCCGGCCCGATCGCACAATTTTGTCCAACTTCTCCAACAGTGATCGCTCTTTCTTTGTCACGGTGTCTTTCTCTTTATCA
>CATPAT010000190.1 GCA_955652155.1 uncultured Chthoniobacterales bacterium
TGACGAACCGCGGCAATAATCGAGCCGGTTGAATTCGGCGAATAGACATAAAGTTTCAGCTCGGGCACTTCTTGCGGCAGCGTGCCGAAAATTTTCGTGATCTGGAGAACGTTGCTGCTGCCCGGCACCTGGAGCAACGGTCCGGTCTGAGGTTCGAGCAAGCCAGCACCGATCGACGTCGCCGTCCAGGTCGAGCCGCGATCGGTGCTGTGGAGGAACGCCGTCTCGTACAATCCTTCATTCGTAGTTTCGTAGTCGTCCGTCAGTGTCGGCGCCAGCGTCCACATGCGATCAGTTCCGCCAGGAACCACCGCCGGATTACAATTCCAGGTGATGCCGTGATCATCGCTCGTGCAGACCGCAGTCGTTCCGGCGTAGGGATAATCGAATGTGAAATAAAGCCGGTTGCCCGGATCGACCGAGATCGAGCTGTCGGAATTAAGATTAATGCTGGAGGCATAGATCGGTCCCAACAATTCGGTCCAGGTCGCTCCCGAATTGGTCGAACTGTAAATGTGTTGCAGCGCGCTGATGTAAAGCGTCCCGTCCGGCGCGGCCGCGATCAGCGGCTCATTTCCGTGAACTCCGACAGTTACCGGTGTCGGAGCGGGAGTCGGCGTCGGTGAGCTCCTCGGAAGTTTCCCGCCGAACGCCAACGCGGGAATCATCACGCAGGCAAAAAGTAAAACGATAGTCTTCATGCTGAAGGCTGAATCGGTTTTGGGCAAAGATTGGCCGTATGAGCGGCGCAAAAACCGACCTGTCCCGGCTTCAGATTTTCGCTCGACTTGATGTCTCGCGACGTGGTAACGGTTCGCGGTCGTTCCCCCAATTGAGCGCGAACTCTTTTTATCTGATTTTGCTTCTGTCCGTGTCGAGGTTATCGATCGCCGACTCGCTCGAGAACAATAAGCCCGGTCCGGTCCGCCAATCGGGCGGGCTCGTCCCGCGGCAAGCACGGACCGAGGTCACGTCGCACATTCCACGCGAACCAGTCGCGTCGAAGGGCATCGCGTCGATTGGATACAGCAAACGGTTGCACATTCTCGAAATCGAATTTGTGAACGGTGCGGTTTACCGATATCTCCAAGTCGCGCCGGCAGTTCACCGGGACTTGATGGCCGCGGATTCCAAGGCGCGCTATTACGACGCGAACATCAAAGGCAATTATCCGTCCGTGCGCGTCCGTCCGCGAGTGAAGCAGCAATTCGATTGAAACTCCCCGAACGTTGGCAATGGGACGAACTGAGATACAAGGTCGTTCTCACGCCCGAAGAGAAACGCGTTATCTGCTTTGTCGTCGCGGCGTTTGTTTTAGGAGTTGGCACGAAATGCTACCGCGATACGCATCCGCGGCCGCCGGTGCAGATGGAGAAGAAGCATCTCCACTCGCGCAAGTCTCAACCTTGAAAGTACTTTTCCGGAATCGGCTGCTGCGGACTTTCGTGCTGCCAATAGATCGACAAGATCCACCAGCGGTTCCCGTCGTTGAAAAGCTGAATGCTATTGATCCCGCGCATGAACGGCGCCGGATCGTTCGGATCATGACGCGATTCATATGTGCTCCAGACATGCGCGATTTGGCCGAATTGTTCGACGCGGCGCGCGATCTCTTTTTCATAAAAGCCGCTTTTAGCGAAGATCGGCTCGACCCGGTCAATGTAACCTTCCACGTCCAGCATCAGCGGCGCAAGATCGACATCGTTTCTTCCCGGCACCGTCGCGGTTGGGATTAATCGCGCGCCGGAAATGAAAAGCAATCGCATGCGATCCCAATCGCGCTTTTGTCCGGCCGGGCCGGAGATCGAATCATAAGCCGCGGCGATAATCGCTTCGATTGATTCGACGTCAGACAGATTTGCATGCATAAGGTGGATCTAGCAGTCTTGTTCGACGCTAATAAATGGCGGCCTTCGGCCGCGTCGAACTAACATCGCCCGGCGGAGCGGCCGATCCACCTATGATCTCCAAAACTTTCTTCGCCGCATTATGTCCGGGAATTCCGCTCACCGCTCCGCCACGAAGCGCACTTGAGCCGCAGAGAAAAACATTTTCCCATTCGGTTTCGACTCCCCACTTGCCGACTTGCTCTTTCTTGGTCGCGAACGGCCACGTCGGCGCGTCCTGAAAAATGTTCCCGTGAAACATGCCTAACGAATTCTCGATATCGACCGGGCTCTTGCTTTCGATGCATAGACTCCCGTCGCGCGCGACTGCGAGACAATCTTCCAGTGGTTCTTCCAACCATTGATTCATGCTTTCGAGAAATTTTTTCTCCGCTTGTTTCCGCATCGTCTCATTCTCTTTTGCGAACAACGAATACGGCGCATCGAGACCAAACAGCGTGATGGTGTGAAAACCTTTTTCGCGCAGCTCCGGCGAAAGAATGGTTTCGTCTGTCAGGGTGTGGCAATAGACCTCACACGGTGTCTTGTCCGGCAGTCGACCTTTGGCGGCCTGCTCGTAGCTGGCATTCATCTGCTCGTATCCTTCATCGCTGTGGAACGTGCCGCACCACGCTTGCTCTGATGGATACTTCTTCGCCTTTAATTTCGGAAGGCGGCGCAGGAGCATGTTCATCTTGAACACACTCCCCTCGTCTATCGCTTCGGGCTGGTACGTTTGGTCCGAACACTTTGCCAGCACGTTGCGCCCGAAGTTTACCAACAAGAACCGCGACTCGACGGCTTGCTTTTTCCCGTTGATCTCGAACGCGACCGCGCGCGTCGCAAGATCGACATGTGTAAGATCGACATTCGTCAGAAACTCCGCGCTGGCACCTCGCGCCGCTTGTTCCAACTCGCGCGCGACTGCGCCCATCCCGCCGACCGGCACTTTCCATTCGCCCGTCTTGTTGCCGATTAAGTGATAA
>CATPAT010000191.1 GCA_955652155.1 uncultured Chthoniobacterales bacterium
ACCGAGCTCGAAGCGGTTTCGCGCCGCTACATGCAGGAGATGATTTCGTTTGTTGGACCGCACACCGACATCATGGGTCCGGACATGGGGACGAACGAACAAATCATGGCCTGGTTCATGGACACTTATTCGGTCTATATGGGTTACGCCGTGAACGAAATCGTCACCGGCAAGCCGGTCGCAATCGGCGGAACTGAAGGCCGCCGCGAAGCGACTGGACGCGGCGTCGTTTATTTGATCGAGCGCGCTCTGAACATGTTGAAGATCGATCCCGAAAAGTGCACTGCCATTGTGCAGGGATTTGGAAATGTCGGTGCGGTCGCCGCCCTCTCGCTTGCTTACAAAAGCGGCGTCAAAGTCATCGGCATCAGCGATGCCTACGCCGCGATCTACAATCCAAAAGGCATCGACGTTGAAGTGGCGGAGCAGCACGTTTTGAAAAAAGGAAATTTGCGCGCGTTTCACGAGGCAGATCATGTCGATCCCAAGCACCTACTGACCATGCCCTGCGACGTTCTGGTGCCGGCGGCGGTCGATCGCGTGATCAACGGAAGCAACGCCGATAAATTGAAATGCCGCATTCTGGCCGAGGGCGCCAACGGGCCGACAACGCCGGAGGCCGATTTAATTTTGGAGAAACGGTGGGAGGAGATTTTTGTCATCCCTGACATTTTGTGTAACGCCGGCGGTGTGATCGTTTCTTATTTCGAATGGGTCCAGGGCTTGCAGGCGTTCATGTGGAGCGAAACGGAAGTAACCGACAAACTCTTCCGCATCCTCGAACATTCCTTCAGTCAGGTGATCCGTCGCGCAAAGGAACACAAGATTTCTCACCGCACCGCCGCAATGGCGATCGGCGTCGAGCGGGTAATGAAGGCAAAAAAAATGCGCGGTCTCTTCCCGTGAGACGTGATGATCTGGCGGGTTGACGCCAAGGAAAATTCTGCGCTGAATTGATTTCATGGCTGCGGCATCTCTGCGGGCTCTACTGACGCGCGCGATCGACTACGCGGGAATGTTTCCGCCATGCAGCGCGGAACTTGAACCCGCCCTGAAAAATCAGGCGGAGTATGTTCGCGCGCCCGATTCCTGGATGCTCTCGGCTTTCGTTTTGCCGGTCGCCAAATTTGCTGATGCCGCGAAGTTCGTTTCGCAATTCGACAAGCATCACACCCTGCGCGTTTCCGCCTTGGCCGCGAAAACCGAAAATGCTAAAGATTTTCTCGACGAGCTGAAAAATGCGGCCGAGACGATCCGTTCGTTTCAAAAGCAGGGTCTCGATCTCGTTTCGGTTGTTCAATTGGAAATGTTTGTTCCTTCAGATGTCGATCTTGGGAAACTGAATGAGGCGACCGGTTTGCTTGGTGATTTGAAGTTGCAAACTTTTTGGGAAACGCCGGCCGAATCGGCAGAACAAATGGTCACTTCGCTCGCGCGCGCGAAACAACCGGCGTTTGGCTACAAGTTACGCACCGGCGGCGTGACCGCCGACGCCTTTCCGAGCTCAGTGCAGATTTCGCGGGCGATTCTTGCCTCCACCAAACATCATGTGCCAATCAAGTTCACCGCCGGCCTGCATCATCCTGTCCGGGGACTCCGCGATGAAGTGAAAACCGAGATGCACGGATTTTTGAATGTGCTCGGCGCTGGCATTCTTTCGGCCGAGCATCACTGGGCCGAAGCGCAAACGATCGAAATGCTCGAGGATCAACGCCCGAGTTCTTTTGAGTTTCACGACACGGTGTTTGCCTGGCGCGATTGGGAAGTCACGATTGATCGGATCAAGGCGCGCCGAAAATTCGTAACTTCGTTTGGCAGCTGCAGCTTCGATGAGCCGCGGGAGGATTTGCGCGCTCTGGGCGTTTTTTGATCACCACGAAGGACACGAAGTTCACGAAGCTCTTAAAGGAGAAAGATCTGCATTGAAACTTAACTCTTCGTGTCCTCCGTGATCTTCGTGGTTAAATCATAAGCATGGCTCTTCGTTCGTTCATCGAAGTCGCAAAAGATTCGCACTTTCCGCTGGAGAATCTCCCGTTTGGTGTTTTTAAACCGAGGGAGGGCTCCGCCCGAATTGGTGTCGCGCTCGGCGAGGGCATTGTCGATCTGGCGGCGTTGGAAGAGGCCGCCCTTCTCAAAGATCTGCCGCCGGGGACGGCGGCCGCTACAGTCTTCACGCGCGATTCGTTGAACGAATTTCTCGCGCTCGGTCGACCGGCCTGGCGCAAAGTGCGCGAGATTTTACAAAACCTGCTCTCCGCTGAGACGGCGACGTTGCGCGATAACACTAAATTGCGCGACCGCGTTTTCCATCGGCAAGCTGACGTTGTCATGCAGCTGCCCGCGAAAATCGGCAGCTACACCGATTTTTATTCGTCTTATCATCACGCGCATAACGTCGGGACGATGTTGCGCGGCCCGGAGAATGCGCTCATGCCGAATTGGAAATGGCTGCCAGTGGCGTATCACGGCCGGGCCAGCTCAGTGGTAGCGAGCGGAAGCGGCGTGCGGCGGCCGCAGGGGCAGATCAAGCCGCCAGATGCCGCGGCGCCCGTGTTCGGTCCGACGAAAAGCTTGGATTACGAGCTTGAGATGGCCTTCTTGATTGGGCCGGGCAATTCGCTAGGCCAAGCCGTGCCGATCGATCAGGCGCTCGATCACATTTTCGGTTTCGTCTTAATGAACGACTGGAGCGCGCGTGATATCCAAGCTTGGGAATATCAACCGCTCGGCCCGTTCCTGGCTAAGAATTTTTGCACCAGCA
>CATPAT010000192.1 GCA_955652155.1 uncultured Chthoniobacterales bacterium
CCTCGATCGCTCTTCGAAAGGCTGTTCCACGATTCGGCCTTACGCTTCAGTGATGTGTAAAAGCCCATATTGTTCACACTCCTCGACCAAGCGGATGGCGTCCCTCGTCAGTTTGATTTCATCCACTTCGTAAATTCCCACGAGTTTCCGAACGGCTTGCGTCACAGAATTGCTTTCTTCAAGCGTGGCGATTATGCGCGTGCCAACCTCGTCAAGAGCGAAGTAATTTTCCGTATTTAAATTGAGAAGTATTGCGTCGTCACCAACTTTCTGCATTAGGACATCTTTCGCCAGTCGCACTCGTGCTGTCAGTTCCATGCTATAAACATCTAGACCGAATCCACGCGCTCGTCCATGTCGAGCGCAACGTCTACAATATTCATTGATTCTCGACCGCTGGCAACGTGTTCAATCTGCTCCACTGACGCAGCCGTGGGCCGTAATGAATTCGACATCTGGTACGGTCTCTTGAAAAGCAGGTAGTCTGACCGTCGGCGCCTGCATGTCGCATTTTGATTGGAAGGTCGACAATTACGATCGCATCGCGGGTGCGACCGTTGCGGGCCATCTTATCGAGTGCGGGACGCAAGCCTGTGGCAGATTCTCCACCGATTGGCTCGGCCTTCCCGACAATGGGAACATCGGATTCCCAATCGTCGAAATTTTTGATGATCGATCTTGCGTGATCACGAAACCGAACGACACGGGTGGCAATGTTAATTTGCGCAGCGTGAAAGAACAGTTGCTCTACGAAGTCGGCGATCCCGGAAATTATTTGAGTCCAGACGCAACAGTTTCACTTCTCGATCTCGACGTTGAAGAAGTCGGCAAAGATCGAGCGCGCGTTCGTGGAACGCGGGCCTGTGCGCTTACTTCTCAATATAAAGTGAGCGCGATATATCGCGATGGATTCAAAGCGCACGCCATGATCATGATTTTCGGCCGGAACGCGGTGGCGAAAGCGCGCTGCGCCGGAGAGAACATTTTGAGCCAACTCGAAGAGCGGGGAACCAAATTCGAGCGATCTCTGGTTGAATGTTTGGGCAGCGGCGGTTCCATCGCCGGAGTTCCTAAAGCTGAACCAGCCAAGCCACGGCAGATCAAGCTGCTCAATCACTGCCACCTTTAATTAGTTAATTTTGATCAGTTAGAAGGATTTTTGCAATTTCCCTAAAGGATATATTCTTGATCTTACCTTTGGCTTGCTTCTCTAAGATCAATTCAAAGAACGGGCGATAAAAATCATCGATATCGCGACAACGCAATTCGCATTCGATGAGATGCATCCATGGATGGATAAAGGATCGATTTTCGATACCGTGCTGAACGATTGCTCGAATGTCTCTAAAGTTACAAATCCCAGGACTTATCCAAAATCCTACAGGAGTGAGAACGTGGCTGGGATTTCGATGCCAATTCTTATCCGGGCCACGAGCGATGGGGAATCCTGCTTTGGCGATTAGATTACCGTGCGCGCACGCATTGCACGGAAAAACGAAACCATCGACTTGTAAGCCGAAGTCAACCAGCAGTCTTTTGGACAACGCCATGTCCGCCCACGCTATTTCAGGACTTGTCGCCTGGTCGGAATAATCAATGTGCGCATAGCCATGGGAAAGGATCTCATTTAGGTCGGGGCTTTTTCTCAATTCTTCAAGGTAGATTCGACCTCGCCAAAGAGCTTCTCGTTCCCGCAAGAAATCAGGCAGTTCATACCAATCGCCCTCGTGCCAAGCTGGGCGAAAGCGCTTTGTGGCTTCCAGGTGCGCATCGGCATTGACCAAACGACCCAAGACAGCCCAGGAGATGGGGAACTCGAGCCGTTTTAACATTTCAAAAAAAGGGAAAAAATTCTCTGCTTGTCTTTCGGCAGCGTGGATTCGCTTCTCCAGGGTATGACTGAACCCGCCCAAATTGCCGTTTCCCCAGAAGAGCTCAAAGTCTATGGTGAAATTAAAAAGCGCGGTCGAGAATGGGGCAGGAACAGGAATCTTTAAATCGTGTCGACGGCACTCCCCCCAAGGATTTGGCGACGCCCCGAAAGTGGACTTAACCGTCCGGAGGATGCTTTGCGTGGATCGCTTCCAATGCATGGCTAAAAAAAATCCGTATCGCCGCCCATCAGGAACCAGTTCTGGGCGTTGTAAATTTCTTCAGAGGGTTTTTCTGGTCCAAGCGGTCGTAAGACAAAGGGCGTACCAGCTCCACGCCTGAAAAAGCACAAGTGCCGAAAGGTTTTTTCCAAGCAGTGCTTCGGTTGAATGTACGCAACGGCGCTTTCCGCCCCAAGCGCCTGCAAATGCCGACAGGCCCCTTTTAGCAATGCAGACCAGGCTTCCTTGCGTGAGCACACCAGATCCACTAAATGCCCCGAGTTGCCGCTCAAGCGTAAGACTGCAAAACCAACCAATCCGCCTCTTTGCCGCATTTGCAGGAACTCGTAATTTCGGTCTGGACAGCGCTGATAACGCCACTCCATATAAGCAGCGCTTCGATTCACGTGATAAGCGACTTGTTGCTCAAAACTTTGCAGTAACACATCCCAGTCAGAAGGGACCTTCTCACAGCGGGCAAAATCATACTGCGAGGGTTTTCGACTCAGGAGACATGGTATTTTCCGGAAAAAACCAAGCTTGCGCAGTCCGGGCACGCGACTCGTGAAATAGCTAAGCCGCAGCGGTCTGATTAAATAAAACAAAGCAAAAGGCGCAAGAAAGTTCAGTTTCTTAATGAAGCAAGGATAGGAGTTAGTGTTAGGGAAGCCGAAAGCAAGCTTCACGCCTCCCCCTTCGGAGGCCTGAAGTGTATCATTCGCCAGACCCTCGAACAAACCCTGACGGCGATAGTCGGCATTTGTAAACCCATCCAACATCTGGCAGGCGTGGATAGACTCTCTACCTTTTTTCAACTGATATGAAATAGTGGCGAAGTGACCTGCAAGTTTGGAGCTTTCGCTTTGATCGACGGCCAGGCGAATGAAAGATCGGCCCTGAGGGTTCTGTTCGTATTCCCACTCCCAACGCGCAAGGTCGGTTTGCTTTTCACCAAATACTTTCGCCTTCAGGTCCAAAATGCTGGCAACGTGCTGCTTCGCAAATGAGGAAGAACGCCACATCTGAACTTGATTTCTAGACAAGGAATCTCCTTCGAAGGAAATTTTATATGGGTCGCGGGGGAGCTGCAATCTAATTCCGGGCTAAAACCTTGGACTGTCGTTGTTGACCCCTAAACTGGACTCAAAGGGAACAAAGCTTTCTCGCGAAAGTGTCTTTCTTTTTTGTAGGCTTTCAGTAGGGGTGTTACTTTGTGGGTGCTAATCTTCGGAGGCTCGTTCTCTATGTGGCGCATTCTCGGTTTCGGCAAGTCAACGGCACCCCCGAAAATGTGATTTTACGATGGAAAATCGATCAAACTGTCGGCTTAACCGATTGCTGCCGGGTTTCTACATAAGTGACTAAGTAGTAAGTGGAGTTAGTGCCGCAGCTCGGGTAAATGCGGCTGCACCTCACGGGCCCCACGTATTAATCTTGAGAAAAGGCTTTAGATCCTCTATTTAGGAGCAATGAAAAAAAACCTGGCCGCGCAACATGTTGTTGCGCTTGCAAAGGGGGATAATAGCGGCGCTCAGTAATTCGTATTCGCAATGAGGATCATTTTTCTCTCTCCCTCGGCGGAGCGTGGGGGCGCCGAATCAGTTCTAATCGAGATGATAAAGGCGTTGCGCGAGGCGAAACCCGCGTGGCCGCTCCACCTGATCGCAGGCGAGAATGGGCCGCTCTTGAAAACTACCCGAGGCCTCGGCATACCTTCAGAGGTGCTTCCGTTTCCTGTCGCTTTGCATACGTTTGGTGAGAGTCGCCTGCGACAAAGGAAATTTCGTGCTCTCCGGCAGGTTGCTGACCTGACCGCTGGCGCGCTCGGTCTGCTAGAGTACTGCCGCTTACTACGCGACCGCCTCAAGCGATTACAGCCAAACATCGTGCATTCCAATGGAATGAAAATGCATTTTCTGTCCGCGTTGGCTCGTAGACGACGATCGAGACCTGCACTGGCCTGGCACTTCCACGATTACCTCGGCGCGCGCCCACTCATGTCGCGATTGCTGCGTTACGTCGCGCCTCGTAGTCAGCGGATCGTTGCGGTTTCTGAGAGCGTGGCGCAGGATGCTCGTCTCGTCTTGCTGTTTCGCGCCACGATCCAAACGGTCTACAATTCGGTCGATGCGACTCTCTTCACGCCCGATCGCGCCCCCGCTGGATCTGGACCAACTTGCGGGATTAAGCGAGGTGCGGCCGGGAATGCTGCGCGGCGGCCAATTTCGCCACCCCGGCCAGGAGGTTGTCGATTCTCGATCTTAGATTGCGGACGCGGAACCGGCAAGGTGAGCGTGGCCCGCAGTTCATGCAAGACGGAACCTCTGCTTTCGACGACACAGCCCGCACGCGCTACCTTCGAAAGGGATTGAATCGTTCGGCGTGAAAATTGTTTTCCTCACCGCCGCCGCTCACGCCGGCGGTGCAGAGGCGGCGTTACTGGAGTTAATGCGCGCACTGCGCGAGGCGCGGCCAGACTGGCCTCTTCACCTCATCGCCGGCGTGGATGGACCCTTGCTGCAACAGGCTCGGGATGCAGGAGTAAACAGTGAAGTATTAGCTTTTGAGGATGCAATACGATTGAGCGGGGAAGAGCGATTCAGTGCCGGGGGTGGCTGGTGGCGCAAGCTTCAGCGGGCGCTCCGTCTCGCCTGCGGAGCGATGTCGGCACTTTTTTATGTGCGCCAGTTACGCGCTCGTTTTCAACAGTTGCAGCCGGACCTGATCCATTCTCACGGCATGAAAATGCATCTGTTCGCATCTCTGGCTGAAAGGCGAGCGGGTGATGCAATCACCCCGCTCATCTGGCATTTCCAGGATTATTTGAGTGCGCGCCCGACCTTGGCACCTTTCCTGGGGCGACTCGCGGGAAAATGCGCCGCGGTCATTGCTACCTCAGAAAGCGTTGCCGCGGATGTGCGCAGGATATTGCCAGGCGTGCCTATCACCACGATTTACAATGTGATTGATCCGGAAAAATTTCAGTGCGAAGGTAGCACACTCGAACTCGATAAACTTGCCAGGTTTCCACCTCCGCCGGCAGGGACGCTCCGAGTCGGCCTCATTGCCACATTCGCCCGCTGGAAGGGTCATGAAACATTTCTGCGCGCTATCTCTGTGTTTCCGCGTGATCGTAAAGTTCACTTCTATGTCATTGGGGGCCCCATTTACGCGACGCCCGGAAGCCAATGGGATGTCGAAGCGCTAAAGAAGCTCGCGGAAGAACTTGGAATAGCTGACCGAGTGAGTTTCACAGGATTTGTGGAGGACACCGCCGCCGCTATTCGCGCGGTCGATATTGTTGTGCATGCGAGCACGGAGCCGGAACCATTCGGTCTCGTCATTATTCAAACGATGGCATGTGGCCGTCCGATAATTTCCAGCGCGCTCGGCGGCGCCAGCGAATTGATCGAACCCGAAGTCGATGGGATAACTTTTCCCGCTGGTGACTCTGAAG
>CATPAT010000193.1 GCA_955652155.1 uncultured Chthoniobacterales bacterium
CTTTGGGCGCCCGATGCTTATCAAGGCGCGCCGATTCCGAGCGCTGCTTTTATCGCTTCCGGTTCAAAAGTCGCGTCGTTCGTTGTGCTCGGGAAAATCGTGCTCATCGGTTTCGGACCGGTCCATGGCAGTGCCGACTGGCACGCGATGATCGCCGGCTGGTCGCCCGTCCTTGCCGCGCTGGCCGCGTTCTCGATCTTGCTTGGCAATTTCGTGGCGCTTGCGCAAACGAATGTTCGTCGCTTGCTCGCTTACTCCGCCGTCGCGCATGGTGGTTATACTTTGCTCGGCGTCGTTGCCGGCGGTCGCGAAGGATTTTCTGCGACCTTGTTTTACACCACCACCTACGCGGTCACGCTTGTTGGCGCGTTCGCGGTCGTCGGCGCGGTCCGACGCGAAACTGGCGGCGACGACCTGCAAAATTTCTCCGGACTGGCCGCTCGGTCGCCCTTCCTTGCCGCCTGTATGGCGATCTTTTTCTTATCGCTCGCCGGTCTGCCGCCATTGGCGGGATTTTTTGGAAAATTCTATTTGTTCAGCGCAGCGTTCCGCGCTGGAGGAAATCACGGTTTGCTCTGGCTGGTAGCAATCGCGCTCTTTGGCAGCTTCGTGTCGCTCTACTATTACTTGATCGTCCTTAAGGTGATCTTCGTCGGCGAAGCGTCTGCCTCAACAGCTCAACAACTCAACGCCTCAACAGCTCGCGGTCTTCCTTCGCGAGCGACGATCGCCCTTCTTGCCGCTGTCGTCCTCGTTCTCGGGATCATGCCGCAAACATTGGCCGCTAAGATCATCGCTTCGCTACCTTAAAAAAATCTTGCTCCGATCGAAAAAAATGCGTGCTCATTTGTTGAAAATCACGTTATAGATTTTTCCGTGCAGCGACAGCGGACAGGTGAAGCCGCGAACGTTCACCGCGTAAAGGCCGGCCCGATCAGCGAATTCATTGATCGGCATTACCGGCACTTCAACGCCGCGGTGATCAAAGATGCCGCCGACGCGTACATCGCGCACCTTAACGGTGGCGGGAAAATGATGATCACTCTCGCCGGGGCGATGAGCACGGCCGAGCTCGGCGTTTCTCTGGCCGAAATGATTCGTCAGGACAAAGTCCACGCCATCACCTGCACCGGCGCGAATTTGGAGGAGGACCTCTTCAATCTGGTCGCGCGCACCAAATACGAGCGCCTTCCCAACTACCGTGAGCTCAGTCCCCAGCAGGAAGAAGGGCTTCTCAAGCGTCATTTGAATCGCGTGACCGATACCTGCATTCCCGAAGAGGAAGCCATCCGGCGGATCGAACGCCTGGTCATAGACGACTGGATTTCGGCCGCCAAAAACAAGGACCGAAAATTTCCACACGAGTTTCTCTTTAAAATTTTGCGAGAGTGCCGGCTTAAACAGTTTTACGAGATCGATCCGGCTGACAGTTGGGTGATGGCCGCGGCGCAGAAGAATCTACCGATGGTCGTGCCGGGTTGGGAGGATTCCACTCTTGGAAATATTTACGCCGCGCGCTGCATCACCGGGCACATCAGCGATGTCCACACCGTCCGCTCCGGCATCGAATACATGATGGAACTGGTGGAATGGTACAAACGAGTGTCGCAGAAGTCATCCATTGGCTTCTTTCAAATCGGCGGCGGCATCGCGGGCGATTTCCCGATTTGCGTTGTTCCGTTGCTCAATCAGGACCTAGTCACCCAGCAAGTGCCTGAATGGGGTTACTTCTGCCAGATCAGCGATTCGACCACGAGCTTCGGATCGTATTCGGGCGCGGTCCCCAACGAAAAAATCACCTGGGGTAAACTGAGCTCCAGCACCCCGCGATTCATCATCGAATCGGATGCGACGATTGTCGCCCCGCTGATTTTTGCCAAGGTCCTGGGCTGGTAGTTCGCACTCACCATTGCTTGCCGCGCCGTAGCTTTAGCGAAGGCGGGTTGCGCCGTTGGTTTTCGCCAAAGTTTTGGGCTGGTGACGCGCGCAGCGCGCGGGTGATTTGTTATCTGTTATTCGTTCTCGGTGCGTTCCAATTAACTATTAACCGACAACTAGTCACTTGCCCGACGTCACTTGTCACTTGTCACCGGTCACTGGTCACTGGCAGAATGTCGGCATGAAAACTTCCCTGATTATAACCGTGTTTATTACAGCGATTGCGCTCGCTGTCTCCTCGTTCGCTCAAAGTTCGCCGGCCCCGGGCGGTAAGGTCACCAATACCGGCCAAGTGGCCGTTCCCGCAAATCCGGCCACGGGACAGCCGAATCCCGCCGACATGATGAAACAGATGATGGAGCTGTCGAAAATCGGCGAGAACCACAAATTACTCTCCAGCCTCGATGGCAATTGGGATTACACCATCAAGTTCTGGATGAACCCGGATCCCAACGCTAAGCCGCAGGAGTCCAAAGGCAGCGCGACCCGCAAATCGGTCATGGGCGGCCGCTACGTGATGATGGATGTGAGCGGCAAAATGCAGATGCCGGGCGAAGACGGAAAAATGAAGGATATGCAATTCAAAGGCATGGGTCTCGAGGGCTACGACAATATAAAAAAGAAGTTTGTTACGTCCTGGATCGACAATATGGGCACAGGCATCGAGTTCTCCGAAGGCACTTATGATCCGGCGACAAAATCGTTCACCTACACTTCCGAAATGGAGCCGGTCCCGGGAATGAAGACAGCGGTCCGTGAAGTGATCAAAATCGCTGATAACAATCACATGAGTCTCGAATGGTATGAGAACCAGGGCGGCCAGGAAAAGAAGACCATGGAAATTAACTACACGAAGAAGAAATAGGCTAAACGACTAACAACATTTACGAAGCGCTCGCGGACTTGTTTCGCGGGCGCTTTTTTTGTTTACGACGAATTCGCCGCAGCGAACCGCGCTCTTCGTTTCCGCACTAATCGGAGGGGAATAAAATAGGCGAGGAACGCCAGCAGAAATACGGCGCCACCAATGCGCGCGCTCAATGTGATGGCGATCGATAATTCGGCCAACCCGAAGATCCAGACAAAACTTTCCCCCGCGAACGCTTGCCCCCATTGCGGTTGGCGACCGGCTGAAGGAACTCGCGGCCGAAGCGCCGGCCAGAAGCGCGGCACCGCCTGGTGATAGGCGCGATACGATTCTCCCTGGCTTTGCCGCAGCGCTTCTTCTTCGCGAAGAATAAGCCGATAAACAAAAATCCAGTTCGCCGCGACCAGAAATACAAAACCAAGTCGACTGGCGAGAACGCCGATTCCTACCGCCATCGGCAGATTCCCAAAGTAGAGCGGATTGCGGGTGTAACGAAATGGTCCATCGGCGATCAGCGCTTCGGAATGCTGACTCGTATCGTGAACGATATCGGTGCGCAGATAAGCCGCCGCCCATGTCCGCAACCCAGCGCTTAGAAAAACGAGGAGCGCACCAGCCAGGATCACGATTCGTGCAAACAGGTCCGAGTCGGGACTGCCGCGCGCAATCGACGGCGCGATCAAATGGCGGACAGAGACAATGGAAGGAGTGTGATCGAAAACCGAAAGAGAAAATCCCATGAAATAAATCGCACAGATGATCCAGAACCGCTTTTCAAATTCAAATTTCGTCGTCTGCACGCAGGCACTCTAGCGGCGCGCATGTGAACGGCGATTCAAAATTAATTCGAAAGATTCGGGTGCGAACCGCCGAACTATGATTCGTGAATTGTCGATCTTGCCCATCGTTCGTCATCTTCCTCTCCCTTGTTCGGGAGAGGATTGAGGTGAGGGTGCGTTTCTTACTTCTTAATTTTTACTTCCTACTTCTCATCTAGCTCATGGCTGAACCGGCAACGCCACTCCGGCTCGGAGTTGACCCGCGCTTTCAAGATCGCGAGCGTCACGTCTCGATCTTCTCCGTGCGCTCGCCATCATCGTGGTTGTCATTTACCACGCCGCTCTTTTCGGATTCAAATTACCCGGCCGCGTCGATCGTTTCGGCTGGATCGGTGTCGATCTTTTCTTTGTCCTCAGCGGTTATCTGATCGGCGGCCAGCTCCTCGCCCCGCTTGCGCGCGATCAGCGCATTAATTTCGGTCGTTTCTTCGCCCGGCGCGCCTTGCGAATCATGCCGGCTTACTTCGCGGTCCTGGCGATTTACTTTTTGTTGCCGTCCTGGCGCGAGTATCCCGAAATGTCGCAGCCGCTCTGGAAATTTCTCCTGTCGATCCAAAATGTTGCTCTGCACGGCGGCACCGCGTTTTCCCATGCGTGGTCGCTCGCGGTCGAAGACCAATTTTACCTTTGTCTTCCGTTCATTTTGCTCTTTGTGAATCGCTGGCCGCGAGGCGCGATCATCATTCCGTGTGTCATCGTGTTCGGTGGAATCTTATTGCGGACACTTCTTGCCTGGCAAAATCCCGCAGCCGACTTCGGCGTCAGCTTTCGCGCCTTTCAATCCTGGATCTACTATCCAACCTGGACCCGGCTCGATCCGCTCGTCTTCGGCGTTGCCTTGGCCGCGATCGAAAAATTCCGGCCACAACGGTGGAAGGGACTCATGAACTGCGCGCCGTGGTTTTGGTCGCCCGGATTAGCTGCGATCGCTTTTGGCCTTTATCTCGGCGAAGGAGATTATCTCAGCGTCGCTGCCGCGATCTGGCAGTTTCCACTCATCGCGTTTGGTATGGCCGCGCTCCTGATCTGCGCGCTTAGTCCGCGGCTGCCGTTTCGTCGAGTTGCCATCCCCGGCGCAGCCTTCATCGCCAGTATCGCCTACAGCGCGTACTTGATTCAGAAGCTGGTCATCCATTTCGTCGCGCAGTTTTGCGCGACTCACGACATCGCACTCACGTCCTTGCTCGCTCTTGTTCTCGTGGAAATCTGCGTTTACGCCGCGGCGACTCTACTCTTTATCACGATAGAACGTTCGTTTCTGCTGCTTCGTCATCGACTGGCCCCGCGTAGAGCGAATTCTTAACCCTCAACAAATAACTGATAACGAATAACTCGGCGCCCATGGCGCCGTTCGAGCGCCCATTTCTGCAATTGCGTCACCGCATCGCATCTTCCCGCAGCTGACTGAGTCCGATTGCGGCTTGCACTGGACACTCGTCACAGGTCACTTGTCACTCTCTTGGATACTCTTTCCGTCTTCTTTCTTGCTCAGGGCGAACAATCGGCCGATGCCGTGATGACGCGGCTGACCACGTTCATCTGCCCAGCGAAGCAGACTCTCGATTTTGCCGTCTACGACATGCGGTTCGGCGATGCGCTGAAGGCTGCGCTCAGTTCTGCTTTGCGCGAGCGCGCTACGGCGGGTGTGCAAATTCGGTTTTGCTATGACGGCGACAAACCAGCTCAGCCAAATGTCGCTGCCGGCCAGGATCCTGCGCCTGCTGGAACCGGAGCATTTGTTCAGTCGTTAGGCTACCCGTGGCGCCGCATTGCCGGCATGAAACTGATGCACAACAAATTCATCGTCCGCGACGGCCAATCGGTCTGGACCGGTTCGACCAACATGACGGATGACGCATTTACACTGATGGAAAACAATATTTTAGAGATCGATTCGCCCGCGCTGGCCGATTACTACGCGCAGGATTTCGAACAGCTCTGGGAGAAAGAAAACTTCGATAACACCGGCGAAATACAAACCGCGCCTGTGCCGATCACGTTCTCTGATCAATCCGGCACCGCGCGAGTGATGTTTTCGCCAGGATGCGGGACGGTGATCGACGCCGAGGTGGCGCAGCGCGTCCGCGAAGCGAAACGACGCGTCCGGATTTGCAGCTTGTTAATTAACTCAGGCACACTCATTTCCGAGCTCGGCAATTTATTGCGTCGAAATGACGTCAAAGTCGACGGCATTTATGATCGCACGCAGATGGCTGACGTTTACCGCCAGTGGCAGGAAGTGCCATCTAATCGATGGAAGATTGGCGCCCTCGAGGAAATTGTCGCAGGCGCCCACCTCGTCGGGAAAAATTCAACGCCCTACACACCGACCGGCAAACACGATTTCATGCACAATAAAGTCCTGGTCGTCGACGACACAGTGATCACCGGTTCCTACAACTTCTCGCGCAGCGCCGAGTTCAACGCCGAGAACATTCTGTTCATCGAAAGCCCGCCGCTTGCCGAAGCCTACAGCGCTTACATCGACCACCTCATCCAAAAGTATCGGTCTTGAAGTTGTAGAGGCGCTTGTGCCAAGCGCCTGTCTAATGGTAGCTCTGGCAAAGGCGGGTAATCCGCAGTCGCCCAAACTGCTCAACCTCTCAACAATGCGAGTGCGGCTCGCACCTCAACTCCTCAACATTTTCTTCAGAGCCAGCGACGCACTGCGCGTTTCAATTCCAGATAAGGCTCGCCGAATTTTGCGGTGAGATATCTCTCTTCCCGTAGGATCACTCCGTAATGCATGATCAAGGCGAGCGGAACGACGAACAGCAGCGTGATCCAGTCGTTCAGAAAAAATCCGAGCACGACCTGGAGTAAGCAAAGCGCCAGATACATCGGGTTACGGGTGAAACGATACGGCCCGCCCCGCACAATCGTTAACGCAGGTTCGGCTGGGTTCACATTTGTCCCTGCCTTTTTCATCGTCACCAGGGCCGACAACGCGAGCGTCGGCGCCAAAACGACGAGAACAATTCCGCACACGAGACAGGCGCTATAGCTCATGATCGGCAGCCTGATCACGAAGAAGTGCCCTAAAGCTCTGATCACCGCGCCGACCAGCCAGATCAATGGCGGGAAAGCGACGACTCCGGGATTATCGTTATCTGTCACTGCTTATTCTTCTTCCTCTCCCTTGTTCGGGAGAGGAGTGAGGTGAGGGTGATCTGCCTTCTCGTCACTCATCACAGGCCTGCTACGCCGGAACCTCGCGAAGGCGGGTCACTTGTAACTGCGCTCGCCGGCTCTGCTTCTCTCCCTCGCCATTGAGAAATTTTGCCAAATAAGCCGCGCGTTGCCGACGCAATATCTTCCGCTTTCGATACGCCGCTGTCGATTAACGCGCGCCCGGTGCTTTCCCAGATTTTTCGCACTACGAGCGCGCCGTTTTCTCGCACGATGCGGCCGAGATGCTGGACGGCGGCGGCAGTTGCAGATTTACGAATCAGTTCGGATGAAGTGCGCGATGTGAGTTCGCAGTAGCATCGCGCAACTTCGCCAACGCGCAGTGTCAGAAATGCATTGGCGGCGCCGTTTGATACACATTTCACCAGAAGCGCCGAAATCCCGCTCAGCCCTGGAATTCCGCCTTTGAGCGCCGGCACAACCGAAGTGGCAAGCGGTGCGACCATTTCTCCAAGATCGAGCGATTCGAGACCGCTGGAAATGAACGCGGTGCCGGCAACGTTCAGATAAAGCCGGATCAATTCGCGAGGCGACGGTCGCTGCACGTAAACGCGCGCAACCCGTGTAACCATTTGGATTTGAGTGAAGAGAAGAATGAGCGCGTCGAGCCGGCCGTTTTGCATCAGCGCCGTGCTCAGAAATACGGTGCTTGCTGTTCTGCGCACAACGGCGTCCGCCTCCGCTGACAAAACGCCGATCGCATTTTCGATTTCTTCCTGAGTGCTGAGTGGCTTGCCGCGCGTGCGCGGGTTGGCGGCGAGTCGGACGCGGAGCGCTTCCAAATACGCGTCGTGCTTCGGACCGGATTCTTCCTCTGGCGGAATGAGCGTCGTCGGAAGTCTTGCGTAAGCGATCGCGCAATAGAGGGCCGCCCAGGCGGCGGCCAGGATGAGCGTCCAGAAAACGATACTACCGGCGAGTGGATGGATTCTGTCAGCCAGAGAGATCAAGCTGGTCACGCCGGCGACGATCAGCGAGACCACGCAAACCGTCACCAGGACGACCAGCGCGATAATAATTCTCCGCGCGTTAAAGTTCTGCTCTGCTGCGGCTTCAGCTTTCACGATTCTAACTGTCTGTGACTTCTCGCTACTTGCCACTGCTTTTGTTTTGCCCTTGACCTGGCCACGCGCCCGTCGCGCCGTAGCCTTGGTATAGGCGGATCACTGATCACTCATCACTCGTCACTGGTCACTGATGTTGTCCGTTTTCATCCGCGTAATCCGCGGTTAACGAATAGACTTCTGTTCATCCCGTAAATCCGGTCTCTGTATTTTCCTGGGTTCCTGGTTTCCTGATTCGTTTTGAGTAACTTTCCTGATCATGAAAATGACAGACAACACCATTTTAATTACCGGCGGCGGTTCGGGCATCGGCCGCGGGTTAGCGGAAGCTTTCCACAAACTCGGCAACCAAGTCATCATTTCCGGGCGCGGACAGAAGGCGCTCGACGAAACCTGCGCGGCCAATTCTGGGATGAAGTCGCTCACGCTCGATGTGTCCGATCCGAAAAACATCCAGTCGTTCGCCGATAAGGTGACCAAGGATTATCTGTCACTCAACGTGCTCATCAATATGGCCGGTATGATGAAGCCGGAAAGTTTGCTCGAGGCGCCGTTCGATTTATCGACAGCCGAGAAAACGATCACGACCAATCTGCTCGGTCCGATTCGACTAACGGCTGCCTTGTTGCCATCACTCCGGAAACAACCGCGCGCTACTATTATGAATGTCTCTTCTGGACTGGCTTTTGTGCCTTTGGCGATGACGCCCACTTATTGCGCGACCAAAGCCGCGATCCATTCCTACACCCAATCACTTCGTTACCAGCTCAAGTCGACAAAGGTGGAAGTCGTCGAGCTCATCCCGCCCTACGTCCAGACCACGCTCATGGGCGACCAAATGGCTGAAGATCCGAGGGCGATGCCGCTGAAGGAATTCATCGACGAAGTGATGTCGATCTTGCAAAGCCAGCCCGACGCGAAAGAAGTCTGCGTCAAGAAAGTGTATCCGTTACGGTTCGCCGCCGAAGGTGGCCAGGAGAAATACGAACAATTCTTTCAGACCTTTAATGACCAGATGCATGCTGATTGATTGTCTCGTCCAACTATGGAGCGAATGGGATGAGCGACATGGCCGGTAAAGCCGCGAGCTATCGGTTGAGCGCAGCGGGAGCTGCCGAAATACGATTCGATGCACCACTAACAGCCCCCCGTTTTTTAATTCCTAATTTCTACTTCCTACTTTCTTCGTGGCGACAGCATGCATAACTACCGCTCGCGACGCTTAAGCAGCTTGAACTCCGCCCGCGCCTGTGCCAGCACGCCTTGAACCTCGATTTTGCTCATATCATAAGCGGCTTATGATAGAGACTTGGCGCGCCTTGAAATGACGGAAGCGCAAAAGAAAATCCGCGAATATCTCGCGCATATCGGCGGACGCGGTGGTCGAATGAGCCGCCGCGAGCTGACCAAAGCGCACGCCCGACAGATGGTCGCGATCCGCGAAGCCAAACGCGCCGCGCTAAACGCGGGGAAGCCCTGGCCTCCGGCCAACCCGCGCGACCGCAGACTACTCAAGCTCCATTGAGTAGAGTTAATCTATCGTAAGCCGCTTATGATAGGTGATAGGCAACCGTCTTTTTTACTCCGATCAGCCTGACATCATAAGCCGCTTATGATGTGGGATGCTCAACACTTCGTATTGTGACGTCTGCCTTGCTGGTCTCTGCTCGCGCCTGCCGCGCCGGCTTGTCACGCCATAGCTTTAGCGTCGGCGGAAGCCTTACCGTAGGGCGACTGCCTGCTCGCGAACACTTTCGGAGTCCGCGGCCGCGAGTACCTTGAGCAACACCCACCTGACGAGATATGTTCACACCCGGCAAAAATTTCCGTTCTCTCGATCGACGCGTGCACATCGGTCACGTGCACTTGAAGGTCTCCGATTTGGAACGGTCGCTCGAATTTTACTGCGGCGTACTCGGGTTCGAGCTGATGCAACGCTGGGGCAAGAAGGCAGCGTTTATTTCTGCCGGCGGATATCATCATCAC
>CATPAT010000194.1 GCA_955652155.1 uncultured Chthoniobacterales bacterium
AAATCTCCACCACGGGCGCGTCTGACGCCGAGATTGGGGTCAGCGAAACATTGAAAGTCTCCATCACCGGCGCGGGCAAAGTTTCCTATTCAGGCAACCCGACAACCATCGAGAAACACATCACCGGCGCCGGCTCGATCCGGCATAAGGACTAGGAGCATGTCGATCGTGGTTGTCTTTTGGGTGCTCATCTGTAACGCAATTTCTGATTGGCTGTAAAGGCAGCCGTGTCGGCTGCTTTGTTACAGAAACGCAGGCGACACGCCTGCCACTACAGAATCCGGCAACCGATGTGATTGCCCTACAATTCCTGTGCTTCCCGACCCGGGACGCTAACAGCGTCCCCTACAGCGTGCCGCCGCGATGTGTTAGGCTCATCGCGCGATGGAAAACTTTATCTGTGTGCAATGCGGAACGCAGTATGGCGCGACTGCCGAGCCGCCGCCGCGTTGCACAATTTGCGAAGACGAACGGCAATTTGTTCGTTACGGCGGCCAAGAGTGGATAACGCTCGAACGCCTGTCGACCGATCATCACAACCGTTTCGAAGACGAAGCGCCGAAGCTTCTCGGCGTCGGGACCGAGCCTGAATTCGCCATCGGCCAGCGCGCACTGCTCTTGCAATCGCCGGGTGGAAATCTGCTCTGGGATTGCATTTCATTGCTGGAGGACAAAACCATCGCCGAAGTGAAAGCGCGCGGCGGTATTCGCGCGATCGCGATTTCGCATCCGCATTTTTACTCGTCCATGGTCGAATGGGCCGACCATTTTGACGCGCAAGTCTTTTTGCATGCTGCCGACCGACAATGGGTCATGCGCGAAAGCCCGCGCATCCAGTTTTGGGAAGGAACAACCTTGTCACTCTGGGACGGGCTCACGCTGATCAATTGCGGCGGGCATTTCGAAGGCGGCACAGTGCTGCATTGGCCCGCAGGAGCGAACGGCAAGGGCGCGTTGCTCACCGGCGACATCATTACCGTGGTGCAGGATCGCCATTACGTCAGCTTCATGCGCAGCTACCCCAATCTTATTCCGCTCGGAGCCGCCGCCATCCATCGCATTCTCGAAAGGATCAAACCATTCTCGCTCGAGGAAATTTACGGCGGATGGTGGGAAGCGAACGTCTTATCCGACGCGAAAACCGCAGTTTCGCGATCAGCGCAGCGCTATTTGCACGCGATCGCATCTGCCGGGAATTACGGTTAATTACTCCCAGCCGATTTGGCGGCCTTTGTTTTGTTCTTCCAAGTAGGATGAGCAGCTTGAAGTAATCCTTAATTGATTGCCACCTCGGCCTTGCTTCGACAGATTCGCAACATGAGTGAGAGCACAAAAGAGATCGAATCCGGCGCTGTCCGCGAAATTGAACCAGAGCTAAGGGAGCTGTTTACAAAAGTGGTGGAACGCGATCCGCGCGAGGCGGTAAAGATGCTGGAGCCGTATCCGGACGAGTTCGTAGTTCAGATGCTGGAACTGCTCAATCCCGCGTCAGCGCTGAATATTTTGCAACGCTTCGATTCAGCGCGGCGGCAGACGGTCTTGGCTACCGCTTCCGTTGAAGACACCCAGCAATGGATGCGCAACCAAGCGTACCCGGAGCGTACCATCGGACGATTGATGCAGCCGCCGTTGGCTGTTTTCCGGCCGCAAACGACCGTTGCCGAAGCAACCGAACAAATTCGACGGCTGGCCAGCAAAGCCATCATCACCTACGGCTTTGTCACAGACGAGGAGGAGAAACTCCTTGGGGTTATCGTGATGCGCGACTTGCTTCTGGCGCAAAGCAATCAGCGGCTGGAGGAGATAATGCTCGCGAACCCGTTCTACCTGACGCCGGAGATGTCTCTGACCGATGCGATGAGAGCGGTGTTGGTTCGGCATTTTCCAGTTTATCCGGTCTGTGAAAAAACGGGGCGACTGATCGGCCTGTTGCGCGGCCAAATGCTCTTTGAAGCAGAGACGATCGAGTTGAGCGCACAACCGGGCGAAATGGTAGGTGTCGAAAGAGAGGAGCGACTCACGACGCCGTGGTTGCGGAGTCTCAAATTCCGGCATCCCTGACTCCAGATAAATTTATTCTCCGGACTGCTTGCCGTCGTCGTCGTCGGTTATTTTCAGGAAACCATCGACCGAGTCATTGCTTTGGCCGTGTTCTTACCGGTGCTCATTGGTCAGGCGGCAAACACTGGGGTGCAGGCACTGGCAGTGTCCTTGCGCGGGATGACTCTCGGCGATTTGAGATCAGGCAAAGAAAGCATGCTCGTCACCAAGGAAATGTTACTGGGAGCATTTAACGGCGCCTTCACCGGCGTAACTGGGGGAATCGCGATGTTCGTCTTAGCCACCATGGTAAAAAGTCCGGTGGCCGTGATGCTCGGCATTATCGTATTTCTAGCTATAACGATTAGTTGCCTCATCAGTGGCCTGGTCGGCGCCATGGTGCCACTGGTTCTCAAAAAATTTGGGGCCGATCCTGCGACGGCATCGAGCATCGTGGTGACA
>CATPAT010000195.1 GCA_955652155.1 uncultured Chthoniobacterales bacterium
AGATCGCGCTGATAGCTCTCATTTTCCTGATCGCGATTCACAAACTGGAATATTTCCTCAACAGCAAGATCATCGGCGACCGCATCCGCAATCCGATCTGGCTGACATTGCTCGCGCTTATCATCGGAGAACGCCTGATGGGCATCCCTGGAATGGTGCTTGCGCCAGTGATCTTGAACTATCTCCGCTTGGAGATGTCCAGAATTGAAGTTCAGCCAGAGCAATGAAAGCCGGGTTCGTTGAAAAACTAATCGGCCGCCTCGGCAAGATCGGGCCGGAGGAAGTGCAGAATTATTTTCTGCGCCTCGCGCAGGAGAAAGGTTTTCTCGAAACGGTTTTCAATTCCATCCAGGAAGGAATCATCGTTACCGATTCGAAAGGGCGAATCACTTATCTCAACGACGCAGCCTGCCAATTGTTCGGGTTAGAAGCGGAAGACTCGCTCGGAAAACGTTTGGACGAGCGCGTTCGCGGGCTGGATTGGAACGCTCTCTCGCGCGAAGGCGCAGTCAGCCGCGATATGGAGATCTTCTATCCCACCAACCGATTCATCAATTTTTACAGCGTCCCGCTCGTGATCGAGCGCCAGGATTCTGTAGCCGGGGACGCTGTCCCCGGCCCGCGGTCGGCGAGCACAGCTACAGGCGAAAGGGTCGGACACGCGATTATTTTGCGCGACATTACCGAAAGTCGGCGCACCGAGCAGCAAACGATGGAGTCGGAACGACTGAACGCGTTGACTTTGCTCGCCGCCGGAGTTGCCCATGAAATCGGCAACCCACTCAATTCGCTCAATATTCATTTGCAATTGATCGAACGCGAAGCGCGCAAGCTGGACGGAGCAAAGGGTGCCGAACTCCAGGAATCGGTGGAAGTCGCGCGCGCCGAGATTAACCGGCTCGATTCCATCATCACTCAGTTCCTGCGTGCGATTCGCCCGACTCGTCCGCAGCTGCGCCCGGAAAACATTAATACAATTGTCGAAGAAGCGGTTCGGTTTTTTGCACTCGAAATCAAAGACCGCGATATCGTGGTCGAACAGGAGCTGCGCTCCGACCTACCGCTGCTCGAGCTGGATCGCGACCAGATGAAACAGGCGTTTTACAACGTCATCAAAAACAGTTTCGAAGCGATGAAGAGCCGCGGAATTTTGCGGATCCGCACCGACCTGGACGAATCGCACGTGATCGTTCGATTCACGGACACGGGCGGCGGAATTTCCGCGGAGAATCTCAGTCGCGTGTTCGAACCCTATTTCACAACCAAGACCAGCGGCACCGGCCTCGGGCTTTTGATTGTTCGCCGGATTGTGCGCGAGCACGGCGGCGAGTTGTCGATCGAAAGCAGTGAAGGTAAAGGACTCACCTTGACGATTCGCCTGCCCCACATTGACAGGCGCGTCCGCATGCTGGAAGCGGGAGATTCGAGCTCGAAATTGAGCGAAAGCTGAATGGCAAAGCCACAGGTCCGAATCAGAGAGAAGAGTTCGCAGCGGGTTTGGCTTTTTGCGCTCGCGCTGATTGCTTTTACTGCTCTGGCCTATTTGCCGGCCTGGAATGGTAAGCTGATTTGGGATGACAACCGGCATATCACACAGCCAGCGCTGCGGTCATGGCAAGGCCTGGCCGATATCTGGACTCGGGTTGGCGCGACTCAACAGTATTATCCGCTGGTTCACAGCTTCTTCTGGATCGAACAGAAGGTCTGGGGTGATTCGGTCCTGGGTTATCACCTAGTCAATATTCTCCTGCACAGCTTGAGTGCAGTTGTTTTGCTCCAGATCTTGCAGCGGCTCAAAATTCCGGGCGCGTGGCTGGCCGCGGCATTATTTGCTCTGCATCCTGTCCAAGTTGAATCAGTCGCTTGGATTTCAGAACTCAAGAACACTTTCTCGGGTTTATTCTTTTTCTGCTCGATTCTCACCTATCTCAATTTCGACGAGCGCAGAAATCGCCTCGCCTACAACAGCTCGCTCGCTTTTTTTATCTTGGGTTTGCTTTGCAAGACCGCGATTGCCCCATTGCCGGCAATAATCGCCGTGGTTTTGTGGTGGAAACGAGGACGCGTTCGCCCGCGTGAGGACCTGCTGCCGTTACTGCCGTTCTTCGCCATCGGCGTTGGTGCAGGCCTTTTTACTGCCCGGCTCGAGCGAATTTTCATCGGTGCGCAGGGGAGCTCCTTTCAATTGTCGATCTTACAGCGGTGTCTCATCGCCGGGCGCGACTTTTGGTTTTACCTTTTCAAACTCGTTTGGCCGACCAAGCTCACTTTCATTTACCCACGCTGGCACATTAGCGGCACGGCGTGGTGGCAGTATCTCTTTGCGGCAGCTCTGATTCTATTGCTCGCCATAGCCTGGAAGCTTAGGCGCAAATTTCGCGGACCTCTCGCGGCTGCACTTCTTTTTCTTGGTCTGCTCTTCCCGGCCCTCGGCTTTATCAATGTCTTTCCCTTTATCTATTCTTTTGTCGCCGACCACTTCCAGTACCTCGCATGCGTCGCTCCGCTCACGCTATTCGCCGCCGGACTAACGATAGCCCTGGATTCAGTTGCGCCTGCAAAAGGGGTTCTGCGGCCGGCGATTTCCATTGCGCCGATTATAATTCTGGGACTGTTGACTTGGCGACAAAGCCACGTCTATCGCGACATTGAAACTCTTTGGCGCACAACCATTGCGCGCAATCCCGATTGCTGGATGGCTTACAGCAATCTCGGTTCGTTCTTGTCAGAGCGCGGCGATATCGATGAAGCGATTCGCGATTTTAGAAAAGCGCTCGAATTACGGCCGGACCAAAGCAAAGACCATAACAATCTCGGCAAGGCGCTTCTCCAAACGGGCCGAATGAGTGAAGCGATGGAGGAATTTCAAACTGCCCTCAGAATTTCGCCGGACGATCCCGACACGGAGAATAACATCGGCGCTGCTTATTTGCAGGAAGGCGATGTGGATGAGGCGATCTCTCATTTGCGCAAAGCGGTGCAAAAATGGCCATTTCACGCGGACGCCTATATCAACCTCGGCAATGCGTTTTTGCAGAAGCGCGACATCGACGCTGCGATCGAGGCATACTCGACGACGCTCGGACTTCAATTCGATCACGCCGAGAGCCATTACAGCATTGCAAACGCATTCCGCCAGAAAGGACAGCTTGATGATGCGATCCTTCACTATCACCTGGCTTTGGAATTGCGACCCGATTACGCGGACGCCCATAACAATCTGGCCAATGCATTTCGGCAACAAGGACAGATCGAAGAAGCGGTGCGTGAATATGAAGCGGCTCTAAAAAGTAATCCGGGATCTGTTCCAGCCCAAAATAATCTGGCCTGGCTTCTTGCAACGGCCGCTGATCCTAAACTCCGGAATGGGAGAAAGGCCGTGGAGCTAGCGGAACAGGCGGTCCTCGCCACAGACGGACATAATCCCGTCTTTCTTCACACGCTGGCTGCTGCCTACGCAGAAAATGGTGACTTCACCAAGGCGCTAGCAGCTGCAAACGACGCGCTCGAAATCGCGAATGCTAACGGCATCACATCTCTCGCCGAATCGCTGCGAAGTAAGATCGCCCTTTATCAATCCGGATCGCCTTATCACGAAGCACCGCCGGTGCGGTAGTAATCCGCGGTTATTCTACAGGCCACGCCGACGGCCGAGCCGATGTAATCGTTGTCCGTTGCTCTTCTCGGCAATTCCAAACTTGCTAGCAATATCTTCGTAATTGAGAGATGGCGTGTTTGAGTGAGAATAAATGGCGCACATCGCCATTGCCGAGAATTACTCATGAATTCCATCCAACCCATCATCCTGATCGTTGATGACGAAAAACATACGCGGGACGGACTGCGCCGCCTGCTCGAGAACGATTACGACGTTTACGTGGCGGGTGACATTGCCAGCGCCATGAACGTTCTCGAGCGCGAACATGTCGATCTTGTCCTGACCGATCTGCGCCTCGGCGGCGAAGACGGCATGCAATTGATTGATCGGGCGCTGAAAATGCCGCAGCCGCCAACTTGCATCATGATGACGGCCTACGGCTCGGTCGACACGGCAGTCGAAGCGATGAAACGCGGCGCCTACGATTTCGTCACCAAGCCGCTCAATCTCGACAAGGTTGAAATGCTGATCGCGCGGGCGTTGCGAGACAGCAAACTGGAACAGGAAAATCAGAGTTTGCGACAGCAGGTCGACGAACGTTACGGGCTTGAGAACATGATCGGTGATTCGCCGGCCCTGCACGAAGTGCTGGACACGATCCGTCAGGTCGCGCCGTCATCGGCGAACGTCTTGATCGAAGGCGAAAGCGGCACCGGAAAAGAACTGGCTGCGCACGCGATCCATAATTTGAGCCGGCGCAATAAAGCGAAATTCGTGACCGTCCACAGCGCTGCGCTTTCGCCTACGTTGCTCGAAAGCGAATTGTTCGGACACGAAAAAGGTGCCTTCACCGGTGCGCATGAGCGAAGAATCGGGCGATTCGAGCAAGCCAACGGGGGCACGATTTTCTTGGATGAAGTCGGCGAAATTCCGCCGGCAACCCAAGTAAAATTGCTGCGCGTGATCAGCGAAGAGCGCGCATTTGAACGAGTGGGTGGCAATCAAACACTGCGTGCAGATGTGCGGCTGATCGCGGCGACCAACAAAAATCTCGAGCAGTTGGTGAAGGAGGGAAAGTTCCGCGACGATTTGTATTTTCGGCTCAATGTCGTGCGGATCATCATGCCCCCGTTGCGCGAGCGCAAAGACGATATTCCATTACTGGTGCGGGCGTTTCTGCGCCAATTTTCCAAAGCGAACAATAAGGAAGTTCTCGACCTTACGAGCGAAGCGATGAACGCGCTGCTCACTTACCATTGGCCGGGCAATGTCCGCGAGTTGCGCACCGCCATTGAACATGGCGTCGTGATGGCGACCGGACCGAAAATTACGCCCCGCGATTTGCCGTCCGCTTTGCGACAAGCTGCGGGCGCGACACTACCGCGCGGCATTTCGGCGGCCAAAGCTTTCGGTGAAAAGGCGAGTCCGCTCGATCTTCACGAAACGGAACGCAAACTTATTTTGCAGGCATTAGCGACAACGAATGGAAACGTCACTGCCGCCGCGAAAAAACTCGGGATCAGCCGGCGGACGTTGCATCGTAAAATCAATGAAATGAACGCCAAGGAAAAAGAGCCAGCCAAGACCGGACACGCATCAAATGCCGGGTAGCGAAGAATTCATTCAAAGCGCGGTCCACGCCTTGGAAGCCGGTGGGCTTGTCGTTTGGGTCAAGCGAGGCGCGGTCGCGCTCGCCATCGCTGCTCTCGTTGTTCTCTATTTCTATCAGTTCCGCGGTCTCTCCACTTCGCAGGGAATGGACCAGGCACAGATCGGCCGCGCGATCGCCAGTGGCGAAGGCTGGCGCACGAAATTGGTCCGGCCTCTGGCTGTAGGACAATTACAGGCGCACGGCAAAGACGTGGCCCAAAGTGTTTGGTCCGACACTTACAATGCGCCGCTCCCTCCGCTGATCGACGCCATTGCACTGCTGCCTGTAAAAGCGCATTGGAAAATGACCCCACGAACTGTGATTTATGCCGGCGATAAGGCAATCGCCACGATGTCCATCTTACTTTTCATCGGATCGGTCGCGATATTGTTTTTTACGGCGCGCCGATTGTTTGATCAGCGTCTGGCACTATTGGCCTGCGGCCTGGTCCTACTTTGCGATGCGATGTGGCAATACTCGCTTTCCGGTTTGCCGCAGATGCTGCTACTACTCTTGTTTAACACAACGGTTTATCTGCTCGTTCGGGCCCTGGAAGCGCAACATCGCGACGAATCACCGTTAAAATGGTTGGTCGCGGCCGGGGCCGGATTTGGTCTACTTACGCTGACCCACGCGCTGACTTTGTGGATTTTTTTGGGCGCGCTGATTTTCGTCGCGTTCTTCTTCCGGCCGCGCGGATGGTCTGCTTCAATTCTACTCGCGATTTGCGCGATCGCTTATGTGCCGTGGCTGATTCGCACGTTTGTTGTCTGCGGCAATCCCGGCGGCGTCGCTATCTATTCGATTTTCAATGGCGTTGGCCATAGCGAATGGACCTGGATGCGTCGATTGAACTTTGACGCCGGCACTAATATCCTCGGCGCGTTTCGCGACAAAATTACTGCCGGCCTCATCTCACAGACGGCGCATCTCTTCGAATACTTCGGACTAACCGTCGTCGCGCTCATGTTCTTCGCATCGCTATTGCACCCTTTCAAGAAAACGGAGACTGCCGCGATTCGCTGGATGATCCTGGCCATGTGGGGCGGCGCCGTCCTCGGCATGACCATTTACGGAATTAGCGACGAACAAGGCGTCGCCGCCAATCAGCTCCATTTGATTTTCGTCCCACTGATGACCTGCTATGGGCTCGCTTACCTGCTTGTGCAATGGAACCGGCTTGCGCTTGAAATTCCATTCGCGCGCGTGGGTTTCATCGCGCTGCTCTATCTGCTTTGCGCGTTGCCGATGATTTTCGCGACGCCATGGTTGTCGCCGCCCAAACCGTTCGTGCGTTGGCCGCCTTACATGCCACCGCTCATCGGCGTCTTAAATGACTGGATGAAACCCGATGAAGTGACCGCGACCGACATGCCATGGGCAGTGGCCTGGTATGCCGACCGGCGCAGCTTATGGTTGCCCGATACCCAGCGCGTTTTCAACGATTTGGGTGATTACAACACCCTCGGTGGACCCGTGCACGGTCTTTATCTCACGTCGATCAGCGGCACTGACAATAAATTCCGCGACATCGTCAAAGGCGAATACCGCGATTGGTCTGCGCTTATTCAGCGCACTCAGGTCCTGGAAAAATTCCCGCTCAGGTGGAACACTGTCGCTCTTGGTCTTGAAAACGAATGCATTTTCCTAAGCGACCACGATCGCGAACATCCGCCAACACCATGAACCGCGCTCGGGCTACATTTTCCCGTTTACGAACTGGCCTCCGAGCGTTTGAGTAAGACGGTGAAACAGGCGACAAAGATTTTCGGCACCGACGGCGTGCGCGGTGTCGCCAACGTGGAGCCGGTAACGGCCGAGACCGCTCTCAAACTGGGTCGGGCCGCCGCGCATGTTTTTACCCAATTAAATCCGCGCACACTTCCGGAAGGCGCGCGCCCAAAGATCGTGCTCGGCAAAGACACTCGCCTATCCGGCTACATGCTCGAGAACGCGCTCGTCGCCGGAATCACTTCGCTCGGAGTCGATGTTCTCATCATCGGTCCACTACCAACTCCGGGCGTGGCTTATATCACACGCTCGCTCCGCGCCGATGCCGGCATTGTTCTTTCCGCCTCGCACAACCCTTACGAAGACAACGGCATCAAATTTTTCCGGCACGACGGCTACAAACTCGACGATCAAGTCGAAACACAAATCGAGGACTTGGTCTTCAGCGGTAAGATCGACAACATCCGGCCGACGGCCGGAAAAATTGGGCGCGCCGCGCGTATTGATGACGCGCTTGGCCGGTATGTCGAATTCGCGAAGGCAAGTTTCCCGCGAAAAATGTCGCTCGAAGAATTGCGCATTGCCGTCGATGTCGCGAACGGCGCCGCTTACAAATCAACTCCCTGCATTTTGCGCGAGCTCGGGGCCGACGTCGCCGTCGCGCACAACGAGCCGAACGGGATGAACATCAACGACGGATGCGGCAGCACGCATCCGGACGAAATTCAGCGCATCGTGAAATTGGTCGACGCCGATGTCGGTATCACGCATGATGGCGACGCCGACCGGGTTCTGCTTTGCGACGAAAATGGCGAGATCGTTGACGGTGATGAAATTCTTGCAATCGCGGCGCTCGATCTTTTGAAATCGAATCAACTCCGCGACAACGCCCTGGTCGCCACCGTAATGAGTAATTTCGGCCTGGACGAAACGCTCGCGGCCAGCGGTGGCAAAGTTATTCGCACCAAAGTGGGCGATCGCTACGTGATTGAAGAAATGGTTTCGCGAAATCTCAATCTCGGTGGCGAACAGAGCGGGCACATTATCTTCCGCGATTTCACAACTACCGGTGACGGCATTATTAGCGCGCTCCAAATTTTGCGAATCATGCATACGACCGGCCAGCCGCTGAGCAAATTGAAAAAGTGTCTCAAGAAATATCCGCAGGCGCAGCGTAACCTTATCGTCAAATCGAAGCCGCCGATCGAAGAACTGCGCGAAGTGGTTAAACTGCGCGAGGAAGTCGAGCGCGAGCTGGCCGGGAAAGGCCGCGTCCTCTTGCGTTATTCCGGCACCGAATCAAAAATTCGCCTTTTGATCGAGGGCCGTCAGCTCGATAAGATCGACAAACAGGCGAATCGGATCGCGGACGCAATTCAAAGTGCGATCGGCGCAAACTAGAAAATATGAATCTGGCCCGCATCATCGAAGCGCTTCTCTTCAGCGCGCAAAAACCGTTGTCGACCAAGACGATAGTCGACGTTCTACGCCAGGCTGGGGCCGAAGACGAGTTTTCGCCGAACCAGTTCGCAAACGTCCGGCAAGCGGAAGTCGCCGCTGCAATTGAGCAGTTAAAAGTCGAGTACATTCAACATGAGCACGGCTTTCAGCTCGTTGAAAAAGCCGACGGTTGGCAGCTGGCCAGTGACCCGAAATACGCCCAGTGGGTTCGCGGACTATTCCCAGCGCCGAAGCCGGCGCGTTTGAGTTCGCCCGCGCTTGAGACGCTCGCGATCATCGCTTATCGCCAGCCAATCACGCGCGCGGATGTCGAAGCAGTGCGCGGCGTCACCATCGATGGCGTTTTGCAAACCTTGATGGAACGCGGCCTCGTCAAAATTTCAGGGCGCGCCGAAATTCCGGGGCGTCCGTTGCTTTACGAAACGACGGAATTTTTTCTCGATCATTTCGGTCTGCGCAATCTCGATGAATTACCGAACGTCGAGGAATTGCGGACGCGCCATCTGCCGGTGAGCCCGCGTCCACCGGCAACTGTAGCTGGCGACGCTGTCGCCGGTCCGGCATCCCCCACGACCTCGGCACCGGAATGACGGCGCGCGCTGTCGCGTTGTCGATCGTGGCGTCGCTTACAACATGGACACCCTCCTTTGCCGACATTCAACCAGGCAATTGCGCGCGCGCCGCTAACTATTCTGAAAACAAACGCGGCTTTTCCATGCTCGTCATCCAAAACGGACGGACCGTTTTCGAACATTACGCCAATGGCGGTTCGGCGGACTCGCGCTGTAAAATCTTCAGCGGCACAAAAAGTTTCTGGGGGATCGCCGCGCTCTGCGCTGCCCGCGACGGTTTGATCAAGCTCGATGAGCACGTCGCCGATACCATCGGCGAATGGAAAAACGATCCGC
>CATPAT010000196.1 GCA_955652155.1 uncultured Chthoniobacterales bacterium
AAACAGATTCGCGATGATGATGTCGACTAGGCCGCCGTAGCCGCTTCGTCGGAGGAGGCTGTTTGGCGGAGATTTCCAACGACGCACGTCGCTGACGAGAAATTGCACGCCTTGAATCTTGTTTGCCAGTGCATTCGCTTTTGCGGTCGAGATCGCGACTGGATCGTTATCGATTCCGATTACCCGTTGCGCACCTAACAAACGCGCAGCTAGCGCCAGAATTCCCGAACCTGTTCCAAGATCGACAATCGACCAGCGCGACCTCCATTTACGCGTTAATTTCTCGAGTAATCGCAACGACATTGCAGTCGTCGCGTGTTGACCAGTTCCGAAAGCGGCGCGAGCAGGAATGATTAACTTTTGATTCCGGAGTTCGATCGGCTTGGTTTTTTGCTGACGCGAAAAGCGTTTTAACCAATCGCGCGGAAGTTTCTCGACTCGTCCACCGAATTGTTTCGCCAGGTTTAGCAACCCAGTGCGGGAACTTGATGCGACTTCGAACTGCAATCGTCGTCGACCGGCTTGTTCGATTATCGCCAATCGATCGCCCGCAGCGGTGCGTAACTCCTCTTCTTTATCCCTCCACCACTTCTCGCTTGCCTGTCGTCGCCACAAATACATGCGTTGAATAAGTCGTGGGAAACTTGTTAGCCTTCAGTTCGATTGTGAAACTTCGCGGAATTCATCATATCACTGCCATCGCGAGCGATCCTCAGCGCAACGTGGATTTTTACACCCACATCCTCGGCCTGCGCTTGGCCAAGCGCACTGTCAACTTCGACGATCCATCGACCTATCATTTTTATTTTGGCGATCGGACCGGACGGCCGGGAACGGCCATTACTTTTTTTGCGTGGCCGGGTGCGCGTCGCGGGACCCGCGGAACCGGCCAGGTAATCAGTGCGAGTTTCGCGATCCCAGCGAGTTCGATCGCGTATTGGAAAACGCGCTTCGCCGAACATCGCGTTTTCTGTGAAGAAATCCCGTCGCGCTTTAATGCGCCCGGTCTTCGCTTAACCGATGCCGATGGACTGTTGCTCGAGTTAATCGAATCGGCGCAACTGGACGATGTCGACCTTAAATATGAAAGCGAAGTACCGCAGAAGTTTGCGATCCACGGGTTTCACGCGCCGACGCTTGAAGTGCAACAGACCGGGCCGACGGAGGAATTACTTAAAACGCTCGGCTTCGAATTGATCGGCGAAGAAGAATCGCGCCGCCGATTGTCGGTAAATTCCAAATCGACAAGCGCTCAGGTCGACCTTGTCGAACGAGCCGAGGGACAGTTTGGGGTGAATTCGGCCGGGACGGTGCATCACATCGCTTTCCGATGCGCGAACGACAAGGAACAATCACGCTGGCGTAAAGGGCTGGTCGACCTTGGTTTGCACGTCACCCCGGTTATCGACCGCTTTTATTTTCATTCGATCTATTTTCGCGAGCCCGGTGGTATTTTGTTTGAGATTGCGACCGAAGGTCCCGGATTTACCGTCGACGAACCGGTCAAACAGCTGGGTGAAAGTCTGAAATTACCATCCCAGTACGAGCAAAATCGGGCTGAAATTGAGCGTGCGCTTCCGCCGATTTTGATCGAGGCAAAAGTGAAGACTGCGGGTTAAATTTGACCGAAGGGTATTATTCCCGGTAAATAAACGACTTTTCACGCCATGCTCATCGTAATGAATGCCAGCGCCGGCAAGGGCGAGATCGACAATGTTGTGCGCGTGGTCGAATCGCTCGGGTTTCGCGCGCACGTCATGCCCGGCGCAAACCGCACCGCGATCGGTATCACCGGCAACCAGGGCGCGGTCGATCTCTCGCATTTTGAAAATCTCCCGGGCGTTTCGGAAGCGATCCGTGTTACCAAACCGTACAAATTGATCACCCTCGATCTCCGGCCGGAACGGACGATTGTCGACCTCGGAGACGGGGCCAGAATCGGTGACGGCTCGCTCGCGATTATTGCCGGACCGTGTGCGATCGAGAACCGGAAGCAGGCGTTTGGGATAGCCGACATTGTTCAACGCAGCGGCGCCAAATTTTTCCGCGGCGGCGCATTCAAGCCGCGCACTTCCCCTTACGCTTTTTCCGGGCTGGGTGAGCCGGGCCTCAAGATTCTCGCCGAGATCCGGAACGAGTTCGGTCTGAAGATCGTGAGCGAAGCGCTCGATGAAGCGAACGTCGATCTGGTCGAAAAATATGCCGATATGATTCAGATCGGTGCGCGCAACATGCAGAATTTCACGCTCCTTCGGCGCGTCGGTCGCTCGAAGTTGCCAGTGCTGTTAAAGCGCGGCATGGCCGCGACGTTAGAAGAGTGGTTACTGGCGGCCGAATACGTGATGGCGGAAGGAAATTACAACATTGTTCTGTGCGAGCGGGGCGTGCGCACGTTCGCCCAACACACGCGGAACACGCTTGATTTAGCTGCAGTTCCAGCGGTAAGAAAAATTTCGCATTTGCCGGTGATTGTCGATGCTGCGCATGGAACCGGCCGCAGCTACATGGTGACGCCTCTCGCGCGCGCTGGAATCGCCGTCGGCGCGGACGGTTTGATGATCGAAGTGCACGGGCGACCGGACGAAGCGCTCTCGGACGGCGCGCAATCACTGAGGTTCGACGAATACGAACAAATGGTGCGTGAAGTCCGCCAGATTCACGACGTGATCTCGCGCAACGGCACTTAAACGCGCAGGAAATTCGCGAGCAGCTTGCGTCCTTCGGTCGTCAGGATCGATTCGGGATGAAACTGGACGCCGTGGATCGGAAATTGTCGATGTTGCAGTCCCATAATTTCGTCGTCGTCGGTCTCGGCGGTGATTACGAGCGAATCGGGCAACGATTCGCGGCGCACGATCAATGAATGATAGCGCGTTGCTTCGAGTGGCTCGGGCAAGTCCTTAAAAACGCCGCGGCTTTGGTGGTGAATCTTCGACGTTTTGCCGTGCATTAACCTTTCTGCGCGCACCACTTCGCCGCCGAAAGCTTGCGCGATGCATTGATGACCGAGACAAACGCCAAGAATGGGAAGCTTCGGTCCCAATTCGCGAATTAGATCGGAGCTGACGCCGGCATTTTCCGGACGCCCTGGTCCGGGTGAAATGCAAATTCGATCCGGTTTCAGTTTTTCGATCTCGTCGATCGAGATTTCGTTGTTTCGCTTCACCGTAAGATCAACATCCATCTCGCCGAAGAGCTGGACGAGATTGTAAGTGAACGAATCGTAATTATCGATGACGAGCAATCTCACTCTTTCGCTTTCTTTTAATCTTCTTTCTTCGTTGCACGCGCGATGGCGGTCAGCATCGCTTTCGCCTTGCTCACGCATTCGTCAAATTCGCGCGTGGGATCGGAATCGGCCACGATACCCGCCCCCGTTTGCAGATAGGCTCTTCCGTTTTTCAAAACGATCGAGCGGATCGCGATGCAGCTGTCGTGCGATCCATCAAAGCCGAAGTAACCAACAATTCCCGCGTAAAATCCGCGTCGCGCTTTTTCCAAATCGGCAATGATTTGCATCGCGCGAATTTTCGGCGCGCCAGAGACCGTGCCCGCGGGAAACGTTGCGCGAATCGCGTCGAAGGCGTTCGTGCCCTCGCGCAAACGCGCGACGATGTGCGAAACGATGTGCATGACATGGCTGTAGCGCTCGATCACCATTTGTTCCGTCACGCGGACGCTGCCGAACTCCGCGACCCGTCCAAGATCATTTCGCCCGAGATCGATCAGCATTACGTGCTCAGCGCGCTCTTTTGGATCGACAATCAAATCGGCCGCAAATCTTTCATCTTCCGCCAAATCTTTGCCGCGCGGATAAGTTCCGGCGATCGGACGCAACTCGGCGATCCGCTCCCGCACTCGCAGATGAACTTCCGGCGAACTGCCAAGGACCGCGAAATCGCGGCCGAAGCGTAAACAAAACATATACGGCGAAGGATTCCCGAAGCGGAGCGCGCGGTAAAGATCGAGCGGCTCACCGAGAAAATCGGTTTCGAACCGCTGCGACAACACAACCTGAAAAATATCGCCGGCCGCGATCAGCTCTTTGGCCTTTGCGACCATCGATTCAAATTCTGCGCGAGCTGTGTTGCTGGCTGGTGACACAAGACTCCCGGCCGCTTTCGCATCAATCGGCTGAAGGGCCCGCGACTCGCTCAGCTTCGACAACGTTCTCTGCAGATCGGCTTCCGCGCGTCCGTAGGCGTCCTCCGCAGAAGTATTGTTTTCGATATGCGCGTTACAAATGAGCCGAAGTTTTCGAAATCGATGATCAAACACGATCAAGATCCGCGGAATCATGAACATCATTTCCGGATTCTTCAGATCGTCCCGTGGATGGATTGGCACAGTCGGCTCGAAAAATCGAACGACGTCGTACCCGATGTAACCAACCGCGCCGCCGACGAAATGGGGAACGTCGGGACGCTCGACAAATTGAAAACGCGACAGAATTTTTTGGAGCTTTGTCAGCGGATCGCCTTCGCAATCGGCGCTGTTAAAAAGTACGAGCGGATCGAAACCGATGAACGAGAAGCGTCCAGACTCTTCGTTCCGCTCCGCCGATTCAAAAAGAAAGCACGGATTCCCGTTGTCGATCTTGGCAAAAGCGGAGACTGGCGTCTCGACATCCGCGACGAGATCGACAACCAGCGGAATGAGATTGCCGCGCTTGGCGAGTTCGCGGAACTCCTCGCGTCTCGGAGAAATCGAATGTTGGACCGTTGAAGTAATGGCAAAGAATCTGGCATTACTCTGGCGCTCTGCCAGTCCGCCGAATTTACGGTTGCGGAAAGAGCCTGCTGCGCCATTATTTCTACCCCTTCCAGACGCGGGTGTAGCTCAGTGGTAGAGCACCTCCTTGCCAAGGAGGACGTCGCGAGTTCATGTCTCGTCACCCGCTCCAGCCTTCGCTTGAGTTCTGCGAAAGCGAAGGCTGGAGCGAGTGCGCCGGAGCCTTGGCGAAGGCGGACCGCCCCTCGATAAAGCTACGGCTGGCAAGCCCGCTGGTTGGCAATATGTGCTACGTGTATCTTCTCGTTTCAATTGGCCATCCAAACCAAC
>CATPAT010000197.1 GCA_955652155.1 uncultured Chthoniobacterales bacterium
CTCGCCGAAGCGTATTTGGCAGACGGGCAGAAGGAGTTGGCGCGACAGCACGCCGAAAAGGCATTGGCTCTTCTTGATTCTCATAGGTTGCCGGCGTCGTCGTGGACAGATACGGAGCAGTACCGCGGAGAGATTCGTCGCAGCGCGGAGAAGGTCCTCAAGCAGCTGAACGAAAAACCGCAATAACATTCCCTAGTTCTTGTGGAGTGTTCGCCTTCGCCAAGGCGACGGCGTCACAATGACGGGAAAGCTGTCAGCCCCAAAGTTCTCGTGAAGGAATGCTGATCTGCCCGTTTTGATAGGCGAGTCCTTCATCACGATCGCGCGCGAGAAGGAGTGGACCGTCAAGATCGACATAATCCGCCGTGCTCGCGATGAGTCGCGCTGGCGCCATGCTTAAAGAAGTGCCAACCATGCAGCCGATCAATAATTTGAATCCACTTGCTCGGGCACGCTCACACAAAAGAAGCGCTTCGGTCAGCCCGCCGGTCTTATCGAGCTTTACATTGGTCATTTCGTAGCGGTTCGTTAGGCGCAGAAGGTCGGCGCTGGTATGGCAACTTTCGTCAGCGCAGATCGGAACTGGATGATCGAGAGTTTCGAGAACCTCGTCGGCGTCGGCCGGAAAAGGTTGCTCGATCAGCTCAACTCTTAATTCCTTTAGCACTGGGACAACTGTTTGATAGTGCGCAGGTGACCATGATTCGTTCGCGTCAATGAGCAGACGTGTCGCGGGCGCTGCTTCCCGCACAGCTTCAACGCGCGCAGGATCGACATCGTCGCCGCCAAGTTTAAGCTTCAGAATCGGCGCGTTCGCATTTGCCTTGGCTGCCGCCGCCATCCCCGCAGACGTATCGAGACTAATCGTGAACGACGTTTCGACTTCGGGAACCATCGCAACATTCGCAAGTTCCCAAACGCGTTTGCCGGAAATTTTCGCTTCAAGGTCCCAGAACGCGCAGTCCAATGCGTTGCGCGCGGGACCGGCCGGCAATAATTCCTGGATTCGATGTCGATCCAAGTCCTTCCCGCTTTTGATCGATTCGATCTGCGCCAGAACAGAAGCGACGCTTTGGTTGTAGCGTTTGATCGGCACCGCTTCCCCGCGTCCGGTCTGCTGCCCGTCGGTCACGGTCACGACGACAACTTGGGCTTCGGTGCGACTGCCCCGCGAGATGCGAAACACTTGTTTGAGCGGCCAAATCTCTTCCCGAGCTTCGATCTGCACTAAACAGGATTAGCCCGATTTCAACGAAACCCAAGCAATTCGGATTTAATCCTGTAAATCCTGTCTACTCTTTCAAATATTTGTCGAACCAGGCGACGGTTTGGTCCATTCGGTCGGCCTGGTTTTCGGGTTTGATGAAGAGGTGGCCTTCGCCGGGATAAATGATGAGCTGAGTCGGCACACTGAGTGTCCGCAACGCGTGCCAGAATTCATAGGACTGCGATGACGGACATTCTGCATCGTGTTCGCCGACAATGATGAGCGTTGGAGTCTTCACGTTTTTGATGAAATGAATAGGCGAACTCTTTCCGTAAACGGCCGGATCGTCGTAAACCGATGCGCCGAAGAACGGGATCATCCATTGATCGATCAGGTTCTGGCCGTAGTAACTTTGCCAATTGGCAATGCCTGCGCCGGCCACAGCGCCACGGAAACGATTCGTCTGCGTGACGGTCCACATGGTCATGAATCCGCCGTAACTCCAGCCGGTCACACCCAGCCGATTCGGATCAACGGGATATTTTTTTATCGCCGCATCGACTCCGGCGAGATTATCGCGCAGATCGCCGTGGCCAAAATCTTTTACGTTGGCGCGGGTGAACTCTTCGCCCTGGCCGTAGCTACCGCGCGGATTCGGCAGGAGCACGTAATAACCGCGGACTGAAAGAGCAGCGATGATCGCTCGTGACATTCCAAAACCCGCGGGCCAGTCGGATGCCGTTGCGCTGGAAGGTCCGCCGTGGATCAGAACGGCCATCGGATATTTTTTCCCGGATTCAACTTTCGCGGGCGGAACGATCCAGCCCTGGATGTTAAAGCCTTCGTTAGTCCATTCGAAACTTTCTGCTTTTCCCCAAGTCGCAGACAGCGCCGAGTTGTTATTTGTCAGCTGACGCCATTCACCGATCGCTCCTGCCCAAACTTCGGGCGGTGTGTTGTAACTGCTGCGGCTTGCGGCGGCAAATTTGCCATCGTTGGAAACGGCGAAGTTGGGAAAATTACCGAACGCATGAATGTGCTCCGCGCCTTTCCAGATCGTTCGGACCGAGTTATTCGCGAGCGTCAATTCAGAAATCGCGCTTCCGCCCCCGACATACTCGGTGAGAAGGATTCGGTCGGGAGCCTGCCAGAAAATTGAACTGACCGAGCTTTTACGGCCCGGCGTGCGATTCACTGCGCTGCCGCCGTTGGCTGAGACTGTAAACAAATCGCCGCCATGAAATCCTTCGTCGCTCATCAAGCCTTCAATGAACGCGACCGATTTCGCGTCCGGCGACCAGCGCGGAACCGCGACCTGAAGCGAAGGTTTGTGGATCGAGGTCGCGATGCCCTTAGCGATGTCGATCTTGTAGATCTGCGCGATCCACCAATTGTTGTCGCCCGGCCCCGGCGCCGCGGTTGCGACGAACATCTTGTCGTCCGGCGACCAATCGAAATCGTAAATGTGAAGATCGGGCGGCGAAACCTGCCGAAGCTGACCGGTGGCAACGTCGACGACCGCGATCCGCTGATTATGAACCGCCTTGTCGATAACGCCTGTGGTGGAAGGCGCGGCCAGGAGCGGGCCGCCGCCGCTTGCGCCCTCTATATATAAGAAGGCAATTTGTTTCCCGTCGTGCGACCAAGACGGGCGCGCGGCGTATCCGCTCAATTGTGTAAGTTTTTTCGCACCGGAACTATCGGCGTTCACCGTCCAAAGCTGTTTTTGCACTTTTTCACCAGCGTTGGAAAAGAACGCGAGCGCCTTGGAATCGGGAGCCCAGGCGGGATTGGAATCGATTTTTTCGCCAGTGGTCGCCAGGTTAACCATTGTTGCCGGCGAATTTTCTGACGTTCCCCGGATATACGTTTGGTTGGCGGTTGTTGCGGCAGTGGATTGCACCCACGCTACATTTTTTCCGTCGGGCGAAAGCGCGATGTCGCCATAGAGGATGGTTTTCCCCAACTGTTCGGTCAGCTGCATGGTCTGAGCTGTTAACAGTGCCGGAAACAAACACGCCAGAAAAAAATGCTTCATAAACTCTCAGGAACGCAGGAAAGAGGCGAAAGAATTAGCAGAATTAGGCCTAAGGACAGAGCTATTTTCTGCCAATTTTTCGCTACGCCTTCCCGGCTGATTACGGTCGTAAGGAGTAATGTTGTCCCACTCGTCGGCCGAAGAGCGGGCAACGTCGAGAGATGCGCAGCTTTAACCAGCGAAACCAGGGGTCCAGCATCCGTGCAATTCTCAATGACAGTCCGACCTGCGCAGAATTATCATAGGCCAGTAAGTGAAACCTTCTAAAAGCACAAAGAAGCGGTCGCGTTCAGCTGCGCGGCAAAAAGCGAAAGACGTTGGCCGTGCGCACCGCCGCTCTAAGCAGGAATTTATCCGGGCCAAAGAAGCGCTCGAACGCAAGACGGAAGAACTGGCTCTTTCGCTTTCAATGATGCAGGCCACCTTGGATTCGACCACCGACGCCATCGTGGTCACGGACGTGAGCGGCAACGTGCGCGATTTCAATGAGAAGTATGCGGAGATGATGGGGGTGACCCGTGAACAGTTAAACACCGTGGACGTCAGAAAACTCAGGAAGAGATTCAGCCAGCGCTTCAAGGATCCCGAGCAGTTCATGTCCCGGGTGATGGAGATTTATGCGACCGCGCCGGCGGAAAGTTTCGAGGTTCTGGAATTGAAGGACGGAAGTGTTTTGGAGAGATACTCAAAGATCCAATCCATCGATCAGCGGCCAGTGGGCCGGGTCTGGAGTTTCCGCGATGTGACCGAACGCAAGCGCGCGGAAGAGACACTGCAAGCGGCGAAGATCGCCGCCGAAGAAGCGAGTCAGGCCAAGGACGACTTTTTGGCGTTGCTAAGCCACGAGCTGCGAACGCCGCTCACGCCGGCGCTGGTTGCTGCGAGCTATCTCGGCGAACACAGAGATCTGTTGCCCGAGTTTCGCGAAGAAGTCACCGCGATCTGGCGAAACGTGCAGCTGGAAGCGCACTTGATCGATGATCTCCTCGATGTAACGCGGATCGCGCGTGGCAAGATCGAGATCCACCACGCGGCGATCGACGTGCATCGATTGTTGCATGATGCAGTTGAGATTGTGCAGAACGACATTCTGGCAAAGGAAATCGAACTGACGATCAAGCTGAACGCGGCCAATCATCACATCTGGGCCGATTCGGTCCGAATCCAGCAAGTCTTTTGGAATCTGCTCAACAACGCAGTCAAGTTCACGCCCAGGGGAGGCCACATCACCATCCGCTCATCGAATAAGGGAGGAAGGTTTGTGTTCGAAATCAGCGACACCGGCATTGGAATTGAGCCAGAACGGCAGGGTCGAATCTTCGAAGCGTTCCATCAGGGCGAACGCTCCATCACCAGGCAATTCGGCGGACTCGGGCTTGGCCTGACCATTTCGAAAACTCTGCTCGATCTCCATGGCGGAAAGATCAGTGTAGAAAGCAAAGGCAAAAATGCAGGCACGACGTTTCGAGTTTTTCTTGATCTTCTGCGCGAGCCCCTGGTCGCATCGACTAGTAAAACAGACGGTGAAGCCAAGAATTCGGGAAGTTTACGGCTCCTTCTGGTCGACGATCATCTCGATACGCGCAGCGTTCTTTCGCGCCTGTTGACCAGGTACGGCCACGAAGTCACGACCGCCGATTCGGTGAAAGGCGCGCTGCAGCTTCTGGATAGCCGCGACTTCGATACGCTGATCAGCGATATCGGTCTTCCGGACGATAACGGTTACAATTTGGTGCGCGAAGCGAAGCGGAGGCAGCCGTTAAAAGCTATTGCCCTTAGCGGGTTCGGAATGGAGGCGGATATCCAGCGCAGCTTTGAGGCCGGCTTCGATTATCACGTGACCAAACCGGTCGACCTGAACAGGCTGCGGTCTCTTCTAGACGCGATCGCGCTCTGATTCTCACGTGCCCGGTTTCTCGACGGGCCGAAGCGTTCAACTCTTCTGATTGCGGTCGTAAGGAATAATGTTGTCCCACTCGTCGGCGGATGAGCGGGCGACAAAAGCAACCACTGGTTCGGTGTCGCTCATGTTGAAAACCTCGTGAGGCACGCCCGGTTTAATGTAAATGAAATCGCCAGCTTCGTTTTCGAGCATTTTCTTGCATCCGTCCCCGAACTCGTGGCGGACTTTTCCTTCAACGATGTAAAGGATCACTTCAAAGTCGACGTGAATGTGGGCGTAAGCCACCCCGCCCGGCGGAATGGTGGCGATATTGGCCGAGAGTTTCGTAGTCCCGACGTTCTTGGACGACATGCCTTGTTTATAATGAATCCCATTCCAATCACGCCGTGCGCCGCCTCCACGAATGGTCAAAATGCCATCGTGATCTTCCACCGCATTGAGTTCGATATTGTCTTTCATAAGAAGTTGAGAGGTTGAATTGTTAGGCGGGTGCGGTCTTTCTCGCCGGAAGAAGTTTGTTTACCAGCGCGTTGGTTGTCTTCTCCAAAAACAGTCCCCAGACGCTGAGGACTGCCACTGTGATTAGAAACACGCAGAGAAAAATCCAGATTGGTTGCGGTCGAATGCGAAGCCCAAGCCAGATGACGTAGGGCTGGTGAATGAGATAGAGGCCGTAGGAATAAGCGCCGACCAGACCGATGATTTTGGCGAGTCCGGCAACGCGCGAGATCAATCCCGCGACGCCGACGATTGCAAGAAAACAACACGTGCCCGTTCCGAAATCGCAGAAGACATAAGCGATGCCGTTGTCATAAAGCTTCAGCGCGAGCGGATACAAAATCAGGCCGGCGATGAGTCCGGGGCCGCGCAGAAGGAACCACTCCACGCGCGACGTGGATCTCACGTGCCACATTCCAAGCGCCATTCCCAAAGCGAACTCGGGCAATCGACAAATCGCGAAGCCGCCGAGGATCCACAGTCCGTCTTGCGGATAAACATCGAGCATCAGATAGCGCACAAAAAATCCGAGGGCGCAGGCGATTAGCAAAAAGATCCACGCTCCGAATTTTCTCGCCGCCCAAAAGAGCAGGGGAAAGATCAGGTAGAACTGAATCAACATCGAGAAGTACCACCAGGCGGCGTTCAGGTACATGAAGTTCATCGTGATATCGATGAAGCGAAGGCCAAGCAGACTGAGAATGATCCGCCCGTCGACCGGCTCCAGTCGTGCGACGAACGGCGAAACGAGATACACCAGATGCGCGACCCAGTACATCGGGTAAAGGCGCACGAATCGCCCGCCGTACCACGCGCCCCACGCAACCGGACCTGTTTCGGCGCGCGCCATGGTCGATTGCATCACCGTCCAGCCGCTCAGAATGATGAACGCGCCGACGGCATGGAAGCCGAGACCGGAAATTTGCCACCAGCCAGCGCGCAAGATCGAGATCGTGCTTGCGACAAGACCACTCCAATCCGCAGCCGGCAGCTGGTAATGCTCGAAGACGGTCCGGAAGAAATGAAAATAGACGACGAAAAGAATCGCCAGCCCTTTCGAGGTATCCAGCCACTGAAGTCGTTTCATCGCCGCCGAAAAGAAAAGCAGGAATTCGAGGATTAAGACAGAGTTAAGAGGGCTTATGACTGAGTTGCTTCACAACGTGCGGTTTGTATAAGCTGGCGATCGATGAAAGCCGGTGGCGGATCGACATCATCCCGCAGTTTCGCGACGTTCGTTCGCGCGGAATATCCATTTTTCATGGGGCTCGCGACAGCCGTGACTTTTCTCGCGCTTGGAAGCCAGATTCTGGAAGACGTCGCGCATCCGTTGGTGCTCGGCGCGGTTTTCGTTGTTTTGCTGGCCGCAGTTCTTTGGTCCGCGGTTTCGGTGGTACGTCATGCGGATTGTCTCGCGATAAA
>CATPAT010000198.1 GCA_955652155.1 uncultured Chthoniobacterales bacterium
GCGCGCGGCCAGCGTCTGCACCGCACCGGCTGAAATGCAGTTCACGCGGATTTTCTTAGGACCAAGATCGTAAGCGAGGTAACGAGTGGATGCCTCCAGGCTCGCTTTTGCTACGCCCATCACGTTGTAGTGCGGCACAACCTTTTCCGAGCCGTAATAAGTCATGGCCACAATACTGCCGCCGTTTGTCATCAATGGTGATACTTCCCGCGCCAACGCGACCAGCGAATAGGCGCTGATGTCGTGCGCGACGCGAAACGCTTCCCGGTTGGTGCTCACGAAATCGCCTTCCAGCGCTTCCTTCGGCGCGAACGCGATCGAGTGGAGCAGAAGATCGACATGATCGGTTTCGCCGCGGACTCTCTCGAAAAATGTTTTGATTTCCGCGTCGCTCGAGACGTCGCATGGAAAGAGTGGCGTTTTCTCTCCGAAAGCTGCCGTCAGTTCCTCGACATTCTCTTTCAGCCGTTCGCCTTGGTAATTGAAAATGAGACGCGCGCCTGCGGCCGCCCAGGCCCGCGCGATTGCCCAGGCGATACTGCGCTTATTCGCGACACCGAAGACAACTCCAACCTTTCCTTCCAGCGCTGGCTGCGTCATACAAGATCGACAATATTGCGGCGCTCACGAAACGCCGCTACAGAAATCTGCAAGCGAGGTGCTTGCTCTACCGCGTGAAATTGCCATGATTTGTTTCTCAAGCTTATGAGTACTCGAATCGCTCTGATCTTCGCTTCGTTTGTCAGCCTTTCAGTTTCGTTCGCGCAGGAAGAATTACCGCCAGCTTCTCCGCCCGCCGCGGCGGGTTCGCCGGCAGCTGCATCGCCAGCGAGTACGGCTCCGCCGCTGTCGGCTTCCGTAACACCGGCGCCGGCGACTGGGGCTCCGCAGCTGACCGATGTGCTCTTCAAGAATCTCAAGGCGCGATCGATTGGTCCCGCCGTCATGGGCGGGCGCGTTTCCGATATCGCGATCGATCCGCGTAATCCGTTCGTGTTTTATGTCGCGCTAGGACACGGCGGCGTTTTCAAGTCAGGCGACAGCGGCGTTTCGTTCGATCCGATTTTCGACAAACAATCCGCGCTCTCAATCGGCGCGATCGCAATTGCGGCGTCCGATTCGGACGTCATTTGGGTTGGGAGCGGCGAAGCGAACGACCGGAATTCTTCCGATTGGGGCGACGGCGTTTATCGAACAACCGACGGCGGTGAACATTGGGCCAACGTCGGATTGAAAGACAGTCGCACCATTGCCCGCATCGTGGTCGATCCAAAAAATCCTGACGTCGCTTACGTCGCGGCGATGGGGAATTTATGGACGGACGGTGGCGAGCGCGGCCTTTACAAAACAACTGACGGTGGCAAGACGTGGAAGCTGATTCTCCAGGCGGCTGCGCCGCATAATGCGCGCGCCGGCTGCGGCGACGTGATTCTCGATCCTAGCAATCCGCAGACTGTTTATGCAGCGCTTTACGCCCGGCAGCGCACACCGTGGAGTTTCACTTCCGGACCGGACGCGACCGGCGGTGAAGACGTCGGTGGAATTTTCAAAAGCACAAACGGCGGCTCGACCTGGAAAAAATTGAGCGGCGGTTTGCCTGCGCAGACGGGGCGCATTGGTCTGGGCGTAAGTGCGAGCAATCCGAAAATCGTGATGGCGGTTGTGCAAAGCTTTGAAGGCGGTTCGGGCACCCTGAGCGATCTGCGCAGTAAGAGCGGCGGAGTTTTTCGATCGGAAGACAGCGGCGAGCATTGGACACGGATGAGCGCGATCGATCCGCGTCCATTTTATTTCAGCCAGATCCGGATCGATCCGGCGAATGATCAGCGTGTTTATCTTCTCCAGTTTGCGCTGCTGGTCTCGGATGACGGCGGCAAAAATTTCCGGGAAGATCTTTCCGAGAAAGTGCACCCGGATTGTCACGCCCTGGCCATTCAGCCCGGCACAGCGCCGGCGCCGAAGCCGCCAAAACCGGAAGACAAAAACAAACCGCCGAAACCGCCGGTGTGTCAGCGGTTGTTGCTCGGGACCGATGGCGGTCTCTATCAAAGTTTTGCCGGCGGCAAAAATTGGGACCATCTGAGCAAGATTCCGGCGGGCGAATTTTACCGAATCAGTCTCGACGATTCGAAACCGTATTTCCGAATCGCCGGCGGGTTGCAGGATAATGAGAACTGGGTCGGGCCGAGCGGCGTGCAAAGCAAAGAGCAAATTCGCAACTCCGATTGGACCGCGCTCGCCGGCGGCGACGGCTTCTATGTTCTGTTCGATCCGACCGATCGCGACACGTTTTACGCCGAGAGCCAGGGTGGGGAGGTGCATCGCATCAATTTGCGCAATGGCGAGCTGCGGCGTTTACGGCCCGAACCAACCGAGGGCGCGCCGCGTTACCGCTTCCACTGGAATTCGCCGATGGTCATGAGCAAACACAAACCAGGCGTGATTTATCTCGGCGGTAATTGCGTCTTCAAACTGACTGATCGGATGGAAAAATATTCCGTGATCAGCCCGGATTTGACGCACAACGATCCGGCTAAAACAAATGCGACCGGCAGCGGTGCGGAAAATTACGGTGTGGTGTTTTCATTGGCGGAATCGCCCAAGCGCGCGGGTTTACTCTGGGCCGGGACCGACGACGGTCGACTCTGGATCACTGAAAACGACGGCGGCAAATGGACCGAGCTGACCAACAATTTGCCGGAACCTGCGCGAGGCCAATGGGTCGCGCGGATCGAACCGTCGAATATCGATTCAAACATCGCTTATGTAGCGACCAATGCGTATCGCACCGGCGACGATCGTCCGATGATTTTGCGCACGGGCGATCTCGGCAAAACCTGGCAACCGATCGTTGGCGACTTGCCTGGGAACGCTTCACTTGAAGTCGTTCGCGAAGATTGGGTGAACCCGAAATTGCTTTACGCGGGAACGCACTTTGGATTGTTCGCCTCGTTCGACCAGGGCGCCCATTGGGTGCGGATTGGCGATGTTCCGCCCGTCCGCGTGGATGATATTCAGATTCATCCGCGCACAGCTGATCTCGCGATCGCAACTCATGGACGGAGCATCGCCGTGCTCGATGACAGCACACCGTTCCGTGAATTTACTCAGGAGATCGCGGCGAAACCGGCGCATCTATTCAGCGTGCGGTCTGTCACTGGCGCGTATCTCCAACCGGGATTTGTCGATTCGAACGGTAAAGGAGTTTATCGCGGACAAAATCCGCCCGAAGGCGCGCTGTTCACCGTTTGGGTAAAGGAATTCACCGGTGACGAAATCAAAATCGCGATCACAAAATCGACCGGACAACCGGTCGCGACCATCAAAGCGCCTGGCACGCCCGGATTCACGCGATTGAATTGGGATCTGCGCCCGACCAAAGACGTGAGCATCGAGTACGGCGGCGACGATCCGAAACGATTGTTGCCGGCGGGCGATTACAACGCGGAATTAACGTTTGGCACGAACAAGGTGAAACAAAGTTTCCACGTCGATCTGGCCGAAGGCATCACGCCGCGGTAATGTAAGGTGGATCGAGCAGTCCCTAATGCCAGTCCGGCTCGGACCTCGATGTTAAATTAGGCGGCGAAGCCGCATTTGTTTAGCATCGCCCGCGGAGCGGTCGATCCACCTCAGCACGCGATGGCGTGTCTTCGGCAAACGCCGGAGAGCATATCCCAGAGCGCATCGAGAACGCGGCGCACGGATGCGCGCACGTTGTCGATGTTGTCATTGTCGATGTAGATACTGAGCATTTCCCGCTCAGCCGCGGAATGTTCGCGGTCGGCATCGATGTGAACGCTGAAATATTCGTAATACTTCGGATCGGTGAATCCATAATGCTTTTTCAAGCCATCGATCTTTGATTCACAGATCGCCGGGATCTGACTCTCGTAAGCGTAAAGCGCAGCCAAACCTTCCGCGGTCGATTCTTCGCCGCAGACGGATCGAAACGTTCCGATCAAGTTGTTCGTCTCTGCTTGTTTCTTCGTCTTTTCAAGATCGACATCTTCCACGCCGAGACCTTCGGTGAACTGTTTCCAAAGCTCAGGATGATTCGGCGAGCTGGCTTCTTCATCGATCAAGTTGGCGAGAATTTGTTTCCGCGTCGGTTGATCATCGCATTTGGCGTGTACGGCCGAGAGATACGTCGGAAACGCCGCGACATGATGATAGTACTGCTTCGCATAATCGGTCAGGGCTTCCTTGCTCAGCTCCCCGCGCGTCCACGCGAGATAAAACGGATGCTTTAAGAGATGTCTCTCCGCGATGTCATTGTCGATCTTGTCGAGATGCTGATTCATAGGATTTTCCAAACCATTGTTTAGAGCCACAGATTGACACAGATTTTCACAGATAAAAGAAACAGATTTTTCATCTGTGTTTCATCTGTGGCAATTTTTTACACTGATTTCAAGATGTGCTTAATGCCACGGATGGGGATGATGA
>CATPAT010000199.1 GCA_955652155.1 uncultured Chthoniobacterales bacterium
AAACTTTGATGAAAATCATTTGGCAAAGATCCTCTTCACTAGTTCGTCGCGGTCGATGTGAGCGGACCATTTTCGCGACAAGCGGATAAAGACGGCGAACCAATTCGCGAGCCGCCGCATCGTCATGGCGCAGCGCGCCCTGAACCAGCGCATCTGCGTCACAATCATCCATGTTGTCGTCGAAGCCGTATCCACACTACTGACAATGACGGGGGTGGATGGGTGGTGGTTACAAGTTTCATGGCCGCAGCGGATAAAAATTAATGTAACCAACGCGCCCGGCGCGCGGTCACGACTTATGAAACAGTGCGAACCATAGAAATGAAAACAAATATGAAACGAAACTTACTTACATTCGCTGCCATCGGCGTGATCGCGCTCGCCGGCTACGCTTTCGCCCAATCCCAGAACGGATTTGGTGGACGCCACGATGGCTGGCACGGTCAACGATTCGCGATGGGACATTTGACCAAGGCCTTAAACCTGACGGCCGAGCAACAGTCGAAGGTTCAACCGCTGGTCGACCAGGCCCGGCCGCAGATCGTTGCGATTCACAAGGACGCGATGGACAAAACCCATGCGATTATCGACAAAACGATGTCGCAGATCCGTCCGATCCTGACGTCGGATCAACAAAAGAAATTCGATGATCTGCAAAAAGCGCGGCAGGACATGCGCAATGCCATGCAGGAGTTGCACAGTGCGATGGCCGAATAAACTTCAGGGGTCATAAGGGAGGGAAAATGGCGGCGGCCGGAAACGGTCTGCCGCCATTTTTGCAGCGTCTGAATGCTCTGTAGTGGCCGCCGTCTCGGCGGCTTGGCCTGCGCGTAATTGCCGCTGGGGACAGCGGCCTCTACAGTTCCACCAAAGCGCGTGAAATTGTTTCATTCACTTCGCATCGAACCCTTCCTTGCCAAGATCGACAATCAACGGTTGCGCGAGATTCAACGGCGCCATGCCGGCTCAAGCGATCGATACGCAAAGTATGCCGATGTTGAGCACTGGCTGAAGATCAACCTTCCGCGCATCCAAGATCTGAAACTGGACCGCTCAGCGCCGAAACAGATTCTCGATCTCGGATGCGGCCCCGGTTTTTTTCTATTTCTTGCCAAACAGTTCGGTCACCAATGCCTTGGCGTTGATGTGGGAGATTTCCTGCTTTCCAACGAGTTAATTGAGCTCTTTGGCTTGGAGCGCGTTACCGGGAGAATCGGAGCGTTTCAGCCGTTGCCGGATTTCGGAAGCAAGTTCGATTTGATCACGGCTTTTTCCGCTGCTTTCAATCGCAGCGAAGACGAATCGCGTGGATGGAATCCAGACGAGTGGAAGTTTTTCCTAGACGACGTGGATCGATATCTCACGCCCGGCGGCCAAATCTTGCTCGAGATCAACTCCGGCAAAGACAAACGATACTTCCCGGTGGAAGTCCGCGACTTTTTTCTAAAACGCGGTGCGCGCGTTGACGGCGAGCGCGTTTCTTTTAGTAGATAACGCGAACGAACCCTCACCTGCCGCTTCGCGTCTTCCTCAGGCGGAGTGTTGAGAGGATTGAGGTGAGGGTGACTTCCAATCAGCGCTGCCGTCGCCGCAACGAAAAGAGGAAGAGCACGACCGCGAGCGCGGCCAGGACTGCCGCCACGACGAATCCGGCGGTCGAAAGTTCCATGCGCTGATGGAAATTCATTTTCATCCGCGCAGCCAGGCCTAGCAGGAAGAAAATTATATTGTTATTTATAAAAATTAGTTTTATACACTTTTCGTCGTCGGCTTTCATCAATAACCTATTCGCAATTGAATCCGCGATTTGGCGGTAAAATTCAAGCTCGCTTATTCGCCGGCTGATTCGGCACCACGGTTTTCAGATCGCTGATGCTGCCGTCGGTGAACGAAGATAAAATTGATTCACTGTCTGCCGTATCCGTTGTGGACGTTGTGCGAGAAACGGCTTCGATGTTCAATCCCAACTCGCTCAGCAATGCAAGGTCGACATCGACCCCGGGATTTTTGGCGGTGAGCAGTTTGTCGCCGAAGAAGATGGAATTGGCGCCGGCGAAAAAACAGAGCGCCTGGCCCTCGCGCGAAATCCGGGTGCGTCCAGCCGCGAGCCGCACTCGCGCTTCCGGCAGCGCGATTCGCGCGACCGCGATTAGTCTGACGAGTTCAAAAATGTCGACCGGCGGCTGGTTTTCAAGCGGGGTCCCGCGCTGCGGCATCAGGCAATTGATCGGCACACTTTGCGGCTGCGGATCGAGCTCGCTTAAAATTTCGATCATTCGCAACCGATCATCCTCCGATTCGCCCATCCCGATGATTCCGCCGCTGCAAACCGACATTCCGCTCGCTTGCACGGCGGCGATGGTGTCGAGCCGGTCTTGAAACGTGTGCGTGCTTACGATCTCCGGATAAAACTCGGGCGAAGTGTCGATGTTGTGATTGTAAGCGGTGACGCCGGCCGCCTTCAGTTTGCCCGCTTCAACCGGCCCGATCTCGCCGAGGGTGACGCAAACTTCCATTCCGAGCGCTCCGACTTCGCGGACAATCTCGAGCACGCGCTCGAATTTCTCGGTGCCGGCGCGCACGCCCCGCCAGGCCGCTCCCATGCAAAAGCGGGTCGCGCCTTGCGCGCGGGCACGGGTTGCAACATCGACAATCTGCTCGATCGACAACAAGTCTTCGCGTTCCAGGCTAGTCGAGTAGTGCGCGCTTTGCGCGCAGTAGGCGCAGTCTTCGCTGCACCCGCCGGTTTTAATGCTGAGCAGACTGCAGCGCTGCACTTCTTCTCCACGCCAATGCTCGAGATGAATTTGGCGGCTCTGGGAAATCAAATCGAACAACGGCTGACGATAGCGCGTGCGCAGTTGTTCAAGTTTCATCGAGCCACAGAAACAGTGAGAGATTCCTCGACTCCGCTCGGAATGACAACAGCGGAAATCCGAAAGTTAGTTTGTCTTAGTCGTGAGTTTCTCCGGCGCCGTCACCCATTTGCCGCCGGGCGAAGTGAGGATCGGCAATTCTTCCATCATGAACTGCGTTTTGCCGAGGGCGCCGATCATCTTGGTGCCGGTGGCGTGATACCACCATGCGCTCATCTCCTCGCCGGTATGGCAACCCCAGCTTTGGACGTAGGCGTTGCGCGCGAAGATCCAGCCATTGATTTGGCGCAGCTGCGATTCGTGCAGGAACGATTTGGAGGCGCTGTCCACGTTGCTGCTGTAATCGAACATGAAGCAGGCCCGGTTCGAGTGGCCGAAATATTCAAAGCCCGCCACTTTCTGGCGTTTGCGATCCATTCCCTTGTTTAAATAATTGATGACGTCGTCGCCATTCCGGAACCAAACCAGATTGAGATTGAATTTGTCGCGCACGGATTCGATGAAAGCGATCAGGTCCTGGTGTTCCTGCGGTGCGCGATCGAGATAACCCTGCTTGTAAACCAGCCAGGTGATAGGCGCATCTGGCCCGAGACCATCACGCAGCTGTTCCGTCCGCAATCGCGCAGCCCGGACAAAATTGGCCCACCAGTGATCGTGCGGTTGCGCTTTATATTGCTCCCATTCCTTTAATGAAGGCCCGCCGGCGACGATAATCCATTCGCCTTTCGGGACGTTGTCGCCCGCCTTGGCTGCCAGGGCCAGGATCGAGAGCGACGCAATGAGGAGGAAGCGTTTCATCGAATTCGAGGGGAA
>CATPAT010000200.1 GCA_955652155.1 uncultured Chthoniobacterales bacterium
CCTGGTTTGCCGGACTCTCCGAAAGTGCAGTGCCGGTGTATATAGGCGACCACATTCTTGGTTTTCTCGAGACCGGCGAAGTGATGTTGAAGAACCCGACCAAGAAACACTTCGCGACCATTACCCGGCAGCTTCGCGCGTGGGGGTACAAGACGGATTGGAAGCAACTTGAGCGGGCTTATTTTCGAACGTGCGTCTTATCGGCGGACCGATATCGCGCGATGTTGCGGCTTCTGAGTATTTTTGCGCAACACCTTTCGATCTTGTCGAACCAACTGGTGGTAGGCCGCGAGAAGCACGAGTCCGCGAGCATGGCGCGAACGCGGCAATTCATCGAAAAGCATCAGGCGGAGCCGCTGTCGCTCGGGCGAGTAGCCCACGCCGCTAACATCAGCAGGCATTACTTTTGCAAAATGTTCAAGAAAGCGACCGGAATGAATTTCATCGATTACCTCTCGAGAGTTCGAGTGGAGAAATCGAAGACGCTTTTGCTCAATCCCAACTCGCGAATCAGCGAAACTGCCTTCGCCTGCGGATTTCAATCCATGACCAACTTCAATCGCGCGTTTAAGCGAATTGTCGGCCGCTCTCCCACCCAATTTCGCGAATCGCTTCCAAAGCTGCGACGCTCGGTAAAAGCGGCTAATGGCCGAGGTTAGAACACCGGTGACGCTCTTAGCCTTGAGTGATTTGTCTTCTCCCGTGCAATCGCGTCAATATTTATTGCTCCTACCAGCAATTTTTTGCCGGTTACTACAGGAACTTCGCCGATCTTTGCCTTGAGCATAATTTGCTCAGCTTCCGCAATCGTCTGGTCTTCGAAGCAATAGGCGCTGTTTTTTTCGATGTGTGCTTTTACCGGTTCTGTCTTGGGGTCGTGTCCCAAACCACCCACGTTCCGGTTCATTTTGTTCTTCGACAGCGTACCCAATAATTCGCCGTGTTCATCGGTGACAGGCGACGAATCGATTTCCCGCGCCTGCATTTCGTCTAAAGCCGCCTTTACAGAAACCTTATCAGAAATGCTGTTCACAGGCTTGATGATGTCCTTGACTGTGCGGGCTTTGAAATTCGCACCCTCGGAATCGCTAGGTTTTATGTGTTCCATGGACTTCGTGGCCAATGCGGCCGGCTTACACTGGTGAGGCGAACGCACGGAACTTTCCGCACGCTCGCCGTCAGTGTTACGCCACTTTAACTTCGATGGCTTTTGATTTTGGTCTTGCCGTCGTCGGGAGGTGCACTTTCAGCACTCCGTCGCGGAAGTCCGCCGTGACCTTCGTGCTATCGGCATCGTCAGGCAGCGTGAAGCTGCGTCGGAAGTTACCAAAGGAGCGCTCGGTGCGATGGAATTTTCGTTTGTGATCTTCCTTCTCGCTTTTGCGTTCTCCGGAAACGCAGAGGACGCCGTCTTCAACTGTTACTCTAACGTCATCCTTCTTCATTTCAGGCAGGTCAGCTTTGAGGAGATATCCGCGATCATCTTCACTGATATCAACCTCCGGCGACCAATCTGCGACTGTCAGGCTGTGGGTCTCCCCACTGCCTATTCTGTTCGGAAATCCGCCCAAGAAACGATTGAAGCGATTTTGCGTCGCTTCTTCCATCTCTCTGAGCTGATTCCATGTTATTAATGTATTCATTTTTTTGCCTTTCTGAATTGAGTTAACGCCATCTCGGGGCATCGCACTCACCGCTTATTGTCACAGTCGACCCTAATCTTGCGTACATTGAGGAAAACGCGGATCCGCGACTGAATGAAAGCGGTCAGAAGTCAAATGTCTCGCCTCACCAAGGCTACGGCGGGGCAGGCAGAGATCAGACGATTGACATCAGGGAAAGCAAAACGCCTGGCGGCGAGCATTACCTCAATCCGCCAGGCGTTGAATTGCTAGCTTGGCTTAAAAATCAACCAAGCAACTCGTGCCGGGATTTAGTGCCGGTCCGGCGTGAGGGTAACTTTATCAACTACCATGTCGTCGCCATGTCGCACGTAGTGAACGTGAACCTTCGAATCTTTTCTAATTTTTGAGGCTTCGATAACTTTTCCATGTGCGTTCACGAATTCGACGGTCTTGTCGAATTTGTAGTGCACGGGTTCGGACGCTTCGGTTTTCAGGATCAGCGAGTCGCCCGGAGTAAACTCCGTGACGGTGCCAAAACTTTCGGTTGTCGTAGTGGTGGTTTCAGTCATTCCATTGGGTTGCGTGGCAACCTTGGTGGAAGACGGGTGTGTTTGCGCGAAAGCCACTGTGCCCATCAGGGCTGTGGCAAAGGCGACGCTAACGATTGATTTAATCATAGAAACTAACTTTCTAGTTTACTGAGTTGCTGCAGAGATCGCAGCGAAAGGCCATCCGGTTCGCGCTTCCGAAGGAATTCGGCAAACCAGGGAGGTAAATAGATGCGGCAGTTGCCTAGTATAGCCCAATAAAGGGTCTGGCACCTTAACAATCTCCACGAGCGAATCGGGTTCACCGATTCGGTTGTGAACCGATCAAGAGATTATCGAGCGAAAAGCGATCGTCTTCGCGAGGCAAACATAGAACGAAAAGCAAAAGCGCCAGACGCGGAATAACATGGCCGCTGAAGCCGTAAAGCGCGTCGTGCAAGAGATGTCCAAAAGTGACGACGACTAGCACGCAACCAAGCGCGATGAGCGCGCCGCGAGTGCCCAGACCAACAATGACAAGCGCGCCCGCGATCAATTCAACAAACGGAATGGTAACGCCCACCGCCCAGAGCGACCAAGTCGGCAGAAATGTGTCACTGAATGGCAAAAAATATTTTCGGGCGTGCTCGAGTGGACCCATTTGAAAAACTTTCATTACGCCAGCCATGAAGAAGATCAGGCCGAGAATGAGTCGAGCGAAGAGGAGAGCCCACGCGCGATTAAGAGTCGTAGCCACGGATGAAGACAGATTTACGCAGAAAAGAGATCAATTAGGAAAGCAGGAAAAAAGGAACGGATTTATCTGAAGGCCATGAACGATTCCGCCGTTGTTTCGGTCAATAAGACAGAAGAAATAACTGGAGGTGCATATGGGTATTGGAATTGCCGGACGGTTGGCTGGCCTATGGGTTTTTGCGTCTGCGTTGGCCGTTTCTACACAGCCAGCTTGCGCGAACGAGGAGTTAACGGCGCGCAATAAGGAAGTCGTTCGAAACTTTTATGCGACGGTGCTGATTGGCCGCGATGTCGATGCGGCGCCGAAGTTTCTGCGAGCAGATTACATTCAACACAATCCGCAAGTGCCGACCGGCCTGAAAGGTTTCATGGATGCGTTTCGTGCGCGTTTCGCTCAACAACTTCCCTCCGACTATAAGCGTGAGTTATTGAATGTGATCGGCGACAACGACATGGTTGTTGTTTACGTACGCCAAACCTGGACCGGAAAAGACGGTCAGCATCATCAGGCGCTTGGATTTGATATGTTCCGCGTCCAGGACGGCATGATCGCTGAGCATTGGGACGCCGACTGATTTCAAGGAGTACGCAAAACGCGCCTTTCCGCTTCGCGTGAAACAAATTCGGCGAAGCAGAGAAGGCGCGAATGTTAGTTGTCGAACTTAACTCTCTTAATCCTCGTCGACGACTACGCGGTCAACGAGCATGTTGTCGCCTTCACCAACGTAGTGAACGCGCACGGGCGCGCCCACTTTGATGCGGGTCCGCACAGTCGCTTCGTCGAGTTCCTTACCGCTTCTGGTCGTATAAACGACCTTTTTCCCGAAGCGATAATGTCTCGGGCCGGCACTTTCCTTCAGCACAATGATGCTACCCGGAGAAAACTCCGTGATCGTGCCGCTGCCCTCAGTCGTAGTCGTTGTAGTGGTGGTTTCAGAAACCTGTGCCCACGCGAACGGAGCCGCGACTGCCAATGCCATGCTTAGTATTAACTTCTTCATTTATACTTAGACGCGACAGCGCGCGTGCGTATTCGGATTCTTTGTTTCTCGGCGAATTGTCGAGAAAGTCGAAACGGTAACGATTTTCAGACCCCTCTTTGCTTTAGGCTTGTCTTTACACCTGTTGGGCATCACCCTACCCAACGCACGCCCGCTCAGAAAACCGAAAGGAGACTGAATTATGTTTGGTCGATTCATCGCGTTTCTTTATGGATTGGTTTGTTACCTGACGTTCCTGGTCGCATTTCTGTATGCGATCGCTTTCGTCGGCAATATTTCGCTGGTCCCCAAGACAATTGATTCCGGACCGGCGGCCCCGCTGACAAAAGCGCTCATTATCAATGCCGTCTTGCTGAGCCTTTTCGCGGTTCAGCACAGCGTCATGGCGCGGCAATGGTTCAAACGTGCCTGGAAAAAAATTGTGCCAGAACCGGTTGAACGCAGCACTTATGTCCTGCTCGCGAGCCTGATCTTGTTGCTCCTGTTTTGGAAATGGGAACCGATGAAAGGGATTATCTGGGACGTGCACAACCCAAATGGTCCCACGATTCTGATGGGTTTGTTTTGGATTGGTTGGGGGTTGGTCCTCGTTTCAACCTATCTCATCGATCACTTTGGCCTCTTCGGGATGAAGCAGGTCTATAATTATCTGGTCGGCAAGCATGAAGAGCCTCCGCCGTTCAAAACGCCGACGTTGTACAAAATGGTGCGGCATCCGCTTTATCTTGGGTTCATCATCGCGTTCTGGGCGACCCCGCGAATGACCACCGGTCACCTGTTCTTCGCCATCATGACCACGGCCTACATCCTCGTCGCAATTCAATTCGAAGAGCGCGATTTGATCCGGTTCTACGGCGACAACTACCGCAGATATCGCGAACAAGTCTCGATGCTGTTCCCGCTACGGTTGCGAAAGCGGTAACTGACCTCAATTACTAGCGGTTCGGCCCTCATCGCGCGGTCGGTCTGAATTTCCGTGCACGATGTGCAGTCCGGCAAGGCGGGCAGCCAGGATGGCCAAATACATCTGTCCCATTACCGCCTCGAGCACGGCGAAAGTCCGCGCCGCTTGTGAACGCGGGATGATGTCGCCGTACCCGCAGGTCGTGAGCGTGACGAAACTGAAATAACCCATTTGCAGCGAACGCGCCGCGTACACATGCGTGGCGATTGGCTCGTTAGTGGCCGAAAACGAGCCTGGATTCAGTTGCTCCATGGCGGAGTAGGCGAATGCCAGGCGTAGCCAATGAGGAGGTAGACGCAGATGGCGGCATATATTTTATCGGCGGTGACCCGTCCGCGCCGCAACACATACGCGAGAATGCTCACGGCAAAGAGCCCGAGCAGCAACATGAGTGAGCTTTGCGCGGCCAGCAGAATGGAAGCCCGAGGTGCCACGAGCATCATCCAGCTCAACGCCATCGAGACGGCCGCAAGTATCAGCGTCGCAAAGAACAGTCGCTTCCGTTCGCTCACCGCATAAATGCCGACCAGAAAAACGGCAGATGCCGCGACATTCATGATCACGACGCCAAATGGCAGCGACACGACAAAAGGCGCAATGATAAATAGCGCGAGCAACAGAATCAGGAACGTGAGATGTCGCCAACGATATTCGCGCGTCGCCATTGGCGCGAGGCTACGAAGCACGATCGAAGCAGTCGAGGTATTTGATCCCGGAACCGGTGTTGAAAATGACAACGCGCTCGCCGATGTCGATCTTTCCGGACGCGCGAAGTTTTTTAAGCGCCGCAAAACAGGCCGCGCCTTCCGGCGCAACGAAGAGGCCTTCTTGGGAGCCGACTTCGCGAACACTCCGAATCATTTCGTCGTCATCAACTGCGATCGCGCCGCCTTTTGACTCGCGAAGAATGCTCAGCATTAAAAAATCGCCGATGGCTTTCGGCACACGCAAACCGGACGCGACCGTGTGCGCGTTTAGAAATTCGGCGGCAAATTTCTCGCCAGCGTCAAATGCACGTACGATCGGCGCGCAGCCGCTTGCCTGCACCGAAAACATTCGCGGCCGCTTATTGTTCGCCACGGCGAATCCGTCCTCTGGTGGATCGATCCAACCGAGCGTTTCCATTTCATCGAACGCTTTCCACATTCCGATCAGGCCCGTTCCGCCGCCGGTGGGATACAAAATCACGTCCGGTAACTTCCAATTCAGTTGCTCGGCGATTTCGTAACCGAGCGTCTTCTTGCCTTCAATCCGATACGGTTCTTTTAGCGTGGAAAGATCGAACCAGCCTTCCTTTTCTTTGCGGCGTGCAATCTCAGCACCGCAGTCGGTGATCAATCCGTCGATCAAGGTCACGTCCGCGCCGAGTTCGCGGCATTCAATGATATTCGCGCGCGGCGTGTCGCGTGGCATGAAGATGTGGGTTTCAAGACCAGCGTGCGCGGCGTAGGCGGCCAGGGCGCCGCCGGCGTTTCCAGCGCTCGGGACCGCGAGCTTCTTCGCGCCAAGAAATTTCGCCATCGAAACGGCCACGCTCATCCCGCGCGCTTTGAAACTTTGGGTCGGATTGAGCGATTCGTCTTTGATCCAAAGATCGATATCGCCGGAGAATGCTTTCGCCCGCAACAACGGCGTTCCGCCTTCGCCTAACGAGACCGGCTCCGCATCGTGCGGCAACGGCAACAATTCGCGCCATCGCCACAATGATTTCTCGCGTTCGCTGAAACCTGACCGCTTTAAGCGGTCAAGTTTGCCCAGCGCGGCAAGGTCGTAGACGGCGAAGAGCGGTTTACCGCACGCGGTGCAGAGATTTTGCAACTGATGCCATTCGTGGCGAAGGCCGCACGCGGTGCATTCAAGATGCGTTAGAAACATAGAAGGCTAAATTTGGAAACCAGGAATCCAGGAAAAGGAATTACGAGCAGAAAAACAAAAAAGAAACTTTTTCCTGGTTTCATGGCTTCCAGATAAATCTTTCCTTTTTTCCTGCTTTCCTGATTCATCTGAGATCCGCGAAATCCGTAGATGCAATGAATGTTTCGTCACCTACCCGGCTTCGTCGGCCGTGGTATCGGCCGTCGCTGACGATACAGATCATGATTGGTCTTGTCGTGGGCGCATTGATCGGCTGGCTCCAGCCCGACTGGGGGAATAAAGTTTATTTTCTGCGCGACATTTTCATCAACTTGATCAAATCGATCATCGCGCCGCTGGTTTTCTCCACCATCGTGGTCGGCATCGCGGGCGCGGGCGCGTTGAAAAAAGTCGGCCGGATGGGAATCAAAGCGCTGATTTATTTCGAAATCGTTACGACCGCGGCCCTTTTCATCGGATTGGCGGTCGTGAATTTCATGAAACCGGGCGCAGGTGTGACTCTCGCGGCCGGTAACATCGACATCGTCAAAACGATTGGGCA
>CATPAT010000201.1 GCA_955652155.1 uncultured Chthoniobacterales bacterium
ATGCAGAATCGCGAACACAGTTGCTTCTTCTCAGCCGCGCACGCGGCGAAAGACAGCGGCATTGCGCTCGAACTCGCGCGTCAACTCGGTCTCGAGCTACCCCTCGCGCGCGCGACCAGGGAACAGTACGAACGCATGATCACGGAAGGTTTAGGGGAGCTTGATAAATCAGGAATCGCCGAGCTCACCTTTAAAGATCGACAGAAGCATTCCGGCGACCGGGTGTAAGCTAGGGAATGCGAGGATTTCACGCTCACCAATTAGGCGGCGCTGACGACGTTTCGAATCGGAGATCGGAAATGAAAACAGTCTGGCGCGTCTTTCGCTACTTGAAGGGTTACCCGGCGCTGGCGCTCGGAATGCTCGCCTGCGCGATCATCGGGACGCTGATGGTGATCGTTTTCCCGGTGGTGACGAAACAGATCCTTGATGTCGTTATTCGACAACATCATCCGGAGAAACTGGCGCCGCTGATTTTGTTCGCGGTATTGGCAGCGTTACTTCAAAACGGGCTCAATTCGCTGCGCCTTATCTTGAATAACACGTTCGAGCAGCGGGTCATCTTCGATCTGCGCAGCGATCTTTACTCACACATTCAATTGCTTCCTCTGCGCTGGTTCGACAATCGCGCTACCGGAGATCTCATGACACGGTTACTCGAAGACGTGACGGCGGTGGAGCGCATGTTGATTGACGGCGTAGAGCAAGGTGTCACCGCCATACTTCAGATGGTGATCGTCTTCGGGATGATGTGCTACGTCAGTTTCAAGTTGACGTTATTCGCACTAAGTCCGGTGCCGTTTCTCGCGGCGGGTGCCCTTTGGTACACGCTCACGGCGCACCGACGTTATCGGTTGCAACGCCGTGCTTCGTCCGCGCTGAATTCCCTGCTGCACGACAACCTTTCTGGCATTCGGCAAATCCGAAGCTTTGCTCGCGAAAAAGAGGAACATCAACGATTCAATCGTGTCAGCGACGATCTGCGTCGGGCCACACTCGTGGTGATGAAAGTGTGGGCGGCTTACAATCCATCGATGTATTTGATCGGGACGCTCGGCGTGATCGTCACGGTCTTTGTCGGAACGCGCGCCGTGCTCGGCGGCGCGATGCAACTCGGCGACCTTGGCATGTTCCTGTTGTTTACCGGTTATCTTTATGAACCGGTCGGGAAGCTGCATCAGCTCAATCAACTGCTTCAAGCAGGTCGAGCCGCCGGTGAACGCGTTTTCGAAATCATCGATGAACCAATTGAGCCCGGCTGGCTGACGACCGGATCGACATCTCCCGTTGCCGGCGATGTGCGCTACGAGAATGTCACCTTTAGCTACAGCGGGGACGGGCGTCTCGCGCTAGATCACATCTCGTTTCACGCGCGTCCCGGCGAAACCGTCGCGTTGGTCGGCGCGACCGGTGCGGGCAAATCGACGCTGGCGAGTTTGCTTCCGCGTTTTTACGAATTGCCAGAGAACGACGGGAAAATCTTTGTCGATGGGAAAGAGATTCGCGAATACGGCATTCGTGCGTTGCGCGAGAACATCGGCGTGGTCACGCAGGAAAGTTTTCTTTTCAACGGATCGATCCGCGAAAATCTTTTGATGGGAAAACCGAGCGCGACCGACGCGGAGTTGTGGCGCGCGGTGGAAGCAGCCAATGCGCGCGAGTTCATCGAACGCTTGCCGGACAAATTGGACAGCGTGGTCGGCGAGCGGGGCGTGAAATTAAGCGTGGGCGAAAAGCAACGGCTCTCGATCGCGCGCGCTCTGTTGAAGGATCCGCCGATTTTGATTCTCGATGAAGCAACGGCAAGCGTGGACACCGCGACAGAGCGTCTGATTCAGGAAGCGCTGGAGCATTTGATGGCGAACCGAACGTCGATTGTGATTGCGCATCGGCTTTCGACGATTGTGCGTGCCGATCAGATTCTCGTGCTCGATCACGGGCGCATCATTGAGCGCGGCACGCATGAGGAGCTGATTGGGCACGGTGGCAAATATGCGGCGTTGTGCGAGCAAAGTTTGCTCGAATCGCCACGCGAGATGGTTGACGCGACTGCGAGCTTGGAGGAAGCGCCGGTCGCGTCGCCGGACGAGCAGATGTCGATCTAAGCGGTCGGGCCGCTACCCTGCAGAAGCGCGTTGTATTTTTCTTCCAGTTTTTCGTGACGCTGCTCGGCTTCAGCTAAGGCGCGTCGTTCTTCGCGCAATGTTTGTTCGAGATCGCGGATGCGTTCCTGAAGACGAATTGAAATACCGGCCGCGGCGGGCTCGACCGCAGCGTCGCCTGAGCTCGTCTTAGAGGCGGCGTCGTTTGTTTTGAAGAGCGCAGGCGTTTCACCGATCTGCCGCCGAGTTCCGTCGCAGGAATTGATAACGAAGGCGTTCGCGTTGATATCGCCAAGCCGGATAAATTCCTGGATCGCACCGACAGTGGTTGGTCCGTAATAATGCTCGCTGGTCACTTCGACCAACCAATCCATTCCGAGCTGCGCAAGCATCGGCGCTTTCAACCATGTTTGTCGATCAGTCGAAACAAGATCGTGGGGCGCGACTTGAGCGGCCGAAGCCCAACCGGAAAGTTGATCGAACGAAATTGGGCCGAAGACAGAGCCGTCCTGATGTTTTCGTAAAAACCAGGGTTGGCTGAAAACTTCCTCCATCGATTATTCGCCCGAAGAAGATGGCGACGGGATCGGCGATGGGGGAATCAAAAGGGTCTGGCCGGCCTGCAATTTCAAAGGATTGTCGATGTGATTGAACTTTTGCAGCTCGCTCACGCTGATGTTGTGCATCCGCGCGATTGAGGTAAGCGTTTCGCCCCGCGCAACGATGTGACTATTGCCATCGGCTGCTTTCGCGGACGGTTCGGCCGCCGCTGGAGTCGACGTCGATGCAGTCGACGTCGAGGTTGAGGGGGCGCCCTCGCCAATCATGACGCCAGGGCGTTGGTTGGACAGCTGCGTCTGGAGTTTGAGGATTTGCTGCGAAAGCAGATCGATCTTCGCATTCTGCTCATCGATCTTTTTGGTCAGCTCCTGAAGTTGCGCGGCCTGGCCGGCGGCGGCTTGAGTCGCAGTGGTGTGCGGCGTGGGCGCAGATGTCTGGGCGAAACCGTTCGAGCTCGCGAGAGCGATCAAAACCGATGCGGCAAGAGCATTCGCGACCAGGGATTTCATCCGCCTTGGATTTTGGCATTAG
>CATPAT010000202.1 GCA_955652155.1 uncultured Chthoniobacterales bacterium
GTGCAAACAGTATTTCCGGCAGTGCGATCCGACTCGGTTTTCATAGGTAAACGGGGGTATAGCTCAGTTGGTAGAGCGTCTCGTTCGCAATGAGAAGGTCAGGGGTTCGAATCCCCTTACCTCCAGGTCTTCGCTCGCAGTCCATTACCGCTGCACTTAGCTTGGCAGAGCCCGTCCATAACCCCAAATTTATGAAGTCCAAGACTTTTCTCGCCGCCGCCATCGTTGCTTCCCTCATTTTTCCATTATCGCTTAGCGCGCAGACGGCAAAATCGAGTTCACCTTCGCCTTCAGCGTCTCCAAGCAAACAGCCAACGCGACCAATTCCATTTCACGGAATGGTTTCAGCAGTCGATCAGAAGAACAAAACGTTCACGATTACTGGCAAAGAGGCGACCCGGGTTTTCAAGGTCACAGACAAAACAAGCATCATGAAGGGCGCGGCCGCCGTGACAATGAAGGACATTGCCGATAACGAAGAAGTGAGCGGCGCTTATTGGAAAAATTCACACGGCACGCTTGAGGCAAAATTTGTAAAGCTTGGGCCGATGGAAAAGAAAACTGCGAGCCCGGCGCCAAAAGCGTCGGCGACGCCGAAGTCTTAGTCGGCGTCCGCGCGGTTGGACAAATGTCAAGCAGGGCAGTCCTCCGCTACCTCTCGCCCAACCGACAGGCTTGATGAATCTGGCGGCGTGGCCGGTCGCGCGTTTTCGTCGGCTTTCGTCGGCATCTCTCCGTAATAAATCGCAACTCACGCGCGATTCGTCTTTATTCATCGCGATGGCGATTCTGGAAACGTCGCGCATAACTCTGCGGCCATTTCGCGCCGAAGATGTCGACCTTTTGTCCGAGTTAATGGCGAACCCAGGATTTCATGCGTTTCTCGCTCGGCGTTTACACGTGTGAACAGACGCTTGGATTTCTCGAAAAAGTTCTGACGTTGGAGCGCGAGGGATTACCGTCGAAATTTGCAGTCGAAATTAAATCCGAAGGTACTCTGCTCGGTTATTGCGGGTTCTTTCATCAAGATGTGGATGGAACAAGCGAAATCGAAATCGGCTACCGGCTGCATCCCGACTACTGGAACAAAGGTCTGGCCACGGAAGCGGCTACTGCAGCCCGCGATCACGCTTTTCGGGATTTGAAATTACCGCGCGTCATCTCGTTGATTCATCCGGAGAACATCGCCTCCCGGCGCGTCGCAGAGAAAATCGGGATGGCACTGGAGAAGCACACTACTTTTCGAGGCTTTCCAACGAATGTGTTTTCTCTGTCTCGCGAGCAATGGCTGAAGGAGCATGTCGCTTGATGAATTCACGCGCGAGAGCGCGATAAGCGCCGGCGCCGGCGCCGTTCGGGTCGTACTCGAGAATCGATTTCCCGAAGCTGGGTGCCTCGCTCAGCCGGACCGTGCGCGGAATCACTGTATTGTAAACGCGCGTGCCAAAGTGTTGTCGCACTTCGTCGACCACTTGCCCGCTCAGATTGGTCCGGCTGTCGAACATGGTCATCACAATGCCGCCGATCTCAATTTGATCGTTCGCGCCTGAATCCCGCACTTGCTCAATGACACGGACAATTTTGACCAAGCCTTCGAGCGCGAAATATTCGCACTGAATTGGAGTCAGGATTTCGTCGGCCGCGGCGAGCGCGTTGGTCATGAGAATGCCTAACGAAGGCGGACAATCCAAAAGGACGAGATCAAACGTTTCATCCAACCGAAAGGTCGATAATATCCTGGCCAAACGGGTGAGGTGGTCCGGCATTCGCGCAATTTCAACTTCCGCGCCGGCCAGATCGAGATCGGCCGGAATGATGAATAAATTATCGACGCGGGTCGGTAATATTTTGCCGGCGATGGACGTTCCGCCGACAAGCGGTTCGTAAATGCTCTCGCCTTCCACTTCCTGCATACCGAGCGCGCTGGTCGCATTCGCCTGAGGATCGAGATCAATCAAGAGAACGCGCAGTTTCTTTTCCGCTAACGCGACGGCAAGATTCACGGCAGTCGTTGTCTTGCCCACTCCGCCTTTTTGATTAGCGATCGCGACAATTTTCATGAGCGTGGAACGACCAGCGTCCGCAGCTCAAAGCTGTGGCGGCCATCTGGTTCTTTCCAAAATAAATGCTCGGGGTCGGGCAGCATTTCGGTGACTTCAATCTCGCCCGCCTTGACCAGCCAACGGTAAAAAATTTCCAGGAACAAATAGCTCTCGAGATCGACAAACACCGGTTTCGTATCTTTATCGCGACCTTCCGCGCCACTACGGCGCAATGCTTGTTCGGTCGGCCGAATATAAACGAAGCGCGGCAAATTTCTCTCGGCCCGCAATTTTTCGATCGCCAGTACTAAGTTAGACGAGACACCGGTGTAATTGCCGGGAATCAATTCATCGGCTCCCACGGTCCAGCTCCGGCGTTGCACAACTACTCTTCCGCAACGCAAACGAGGTGTGTGCGGCGCGACTCCAAATTGGAACGGATGGAAGCCGAGCGGAATGACCCAGGCGCGGGCAAAAGATCCAAGATGTTCGTGATTATCCATCTTGCGGACACAAACATCGCCGGTCGTTTCATCGACATAAACTTCAGCGTCGGCCGGCGAAATCTTTTTCCACTTGGGGTTGGCTCGCTGTGGCGCAACGAAGTTCGAAAGTTCCGGCATCGCGTCAAAGAGGCGCACGGTGGTGTGAGCGGTAAAGTCCGCTGCGAAAAAACCGAAATGAAAATTGGGCCGGCCGAATGTGGTGCTTGCTAGAGCGCGACCGAGAGTTTGTTTGTCGGGACAGCTCCAGTACATGCAATGATGCAGGAGCGCGGCCGGCGGATGAAGTTCGGCCAAAATCCATTGATAATCGCCGTGCTCGATCGCTTCGGCTGAAGTCGCAGCCAACTGGAGATCGGCCGAAGGATAAGTGTACTCATCGAATTTTGGATAATCGAAATTGTCGCGCACGACATGGCAGTCCTCGGCTGTAAGCTCGTATTCACCGAGATTCAGATGCGGCTGCAAGCGTTTGCGAAAAGCAGCTTTCACTTCCTGAAACGCCATCACCGCGAACGCGACCAATCCCGGTCCAGTCAATGAAAGCTTCGCCGCTTCGCAGGCCTGCATAAAATCCGGCAATGGCATCAGACCGCTTTTCGCGCCCGCCTTCTCCATCACCCCGCGCAGACCTCCAGCGACGCGGGAAGCAATAAAGGCATAGCTGTCACGCCAGAGATCGATCCATGATTCGGCCTGAATTGGAACCTCATCGATCAAACGTTCGCTAATTTCGAAGTGAGATTCGCGAAAACATTCTTCTCCGATCGGATTGGTCGCGGCGTAAAGAAAACGATCGCTTTGCTTGGATTCGGCCCCGATCGATTGGAGGCGTATCCGGGCTTGGTCCAAAATCGATTGTCGATCTTGTATATCGGCCGCCGCGGCAAATTTCAGCGGAAGCTCGACTAACCCCTCCAAGATCGACAACCACTTCTCGCGCGCCTCACCTGGCGGCCAATTTTTTACGTCGTCAAGCAGTACTCTGACCGCGTGCGGCTCAAGCGCAGGCACTTCTAGTGTTGGATTCGAATTTTCCGGATCAGCATTAACCGCTGCGGCAATCGCGTGTGCGGTCCAACGTTCAAGAAATCCTTCGCGTTCCGCGGCGCCCGATTCCGGAGCGAGGATTATGCCGGAAATATTTCTGCTAATTTTTCCCCAGGCGGATGGGCCAAACTCGCTAAAGGTATCGTTCTTCGCGGCGATGCGTTGAAGGTAAAGCAAGAGATGACGTTCGCGTTCGCGCGCGCGTGAGTTGCGCGGCGGAAGCGCAGCATCAGCATTGGCTACGAATAAAGAAGAAACGCGATCGCGCATCCCTTCCGCAGCGAAGATCAAATAACGCGGCAAAATCGTGCGCGCGGAATCAAGCAGTGATTTTCGCGTGATTTCGAGTTCGCGCTCGAGCGATGCGGCCAGGCGTTTTTCATCGTCCCGCTGCACTTTGTTTTGTCCAACGATCAGGCCGCGAGCGGTGTTGGTGGTCTCGGGAGTGGCCAGACGTTCGAGCCTATCGAAGGGAACGCCGGCCAGACGAATTAAGAAAATCGGCGCGACACGATACGACACGCGTTCAGCAAAACCAAACGCGAGGGAACTGACAAGTGAAACCGAGAGAAAGAAACGGAAAGAATCGAGCGATCTTCGAGCCCGCTCGATATTTAACGGTTAATTAGTGGAGAGCGGGAGGCGAATAGTGAAAATCGTGCCAACGCCGGGGGTGCTTTCTACTTTGATCGAGCCGTTGTGGTCTTCGATCACCTTCTTGGTGATGTAGAGTCCTAAACCGGTACCGCTTGTAGCCTGTTTGGTTGTGAAATAAGGATCGAAGACCTTGGTCAACTGAGCCGCCGGGATACCGGCCCCGTTGTCTTCGACGCGAAGATCGACGTAAAAATCCTTTTGGGTGCAGCTGACTGTGACAATTCCGCTTTTTTCCGGACAAGCTTGGATGGCATTGATGAGGACGTTTTGAATGGCGCGATTAAGCTGCAAGGCGTCTCCTAAGAGCACGCACGGGTCCTCACAAATTGTCACTCGAAATGCGATCCCCTTTTGATCGGCCACAGGTGCAAGGCCCTTGAGAATATCTCGAAGGGTCGCCGAAACGGAAACCGCTCTAGGGGGCGAGGCTTCGACATTGCCGTAGCCCTGCCACATCGTGAGCAATTCCCGACAAGTGCGCACATGTTGCTCGATGATTTTTAATTCTTTGACTGAGCTGGCGCTTTCGTCCTCATCAGATTTTTCGAGACGGCGCGCGAGTAGTTGGACGTAGCCCCAAACAATAGTGAGTGGATTGCCAAGATCGTGAACAAACTCGGCAGAGGCCTGGCCGAGCGCGGCCAATCGTTCTTTTTGCGCCAGTTGCTGAAGCAACCGGTTGTTCAATTCCTTGATTTCAGCAGCCGCATTTTCGCTCGTCCGATGAGCGCGGGTCCGTTCAACGTTGCGATTAATGACCTGCTGCATTTCATGAGCATCAAATGGCTTGGCGATATAATCGTTAGCGCCAAGTCGTAAGGCTTCCTTGGCGGTTTCAAGCGCGCCAAAACCGGTGAGCATGATGACCGAAAGATGTGGGTCGATTTCGCGAATCTGACGCAAACCCTCAATGCCGCTTATTCCCGGCATCCGAATATCCATGACGATGGTGTCGGGCTGTTTCTCTTTGAGGAGTTTGAGGCCAGTCTCGACGCAATCGGCAGTGTGCACCTGATAATTTGGCTTCAGAAGCATGCGCAAGCTTTCGCGCGGCCCCATTTCGTCATCAATCACAAGGATTTGGGGGAGTTCGGTCACGGCGGTCATAGAGCGGCAGCGGCAGTAGAAGCTAGGGGCATGCCGTAGACAGGGCAGAGATGCAAAAAAAACTGGCGTAAATTCATCTAGCTCAGCCGGGCGAAGGTTGAAGCAATAATTGGTGGCATGCAAGGTGCAACTTGTGAACAAGTTCCTGGCTTTGGTGAATAAGTGATCTGGTTGGGGTGCAAAAAATATAATGACTGGAGTTAATGTAGCGTCTAGAATGCGTCGTGATTCGTTCGTGGCCGAAACAATCGACAACCAGTTAACCGCTAATCCCGCGGACTTCACGGCGGCGGTCACTCGGACTTTCTTTACGAGGCGTCTGAGCGCGCAGAGGCGCCAAGATCAATGAAGCGAAATCGCGTTGTCATCACCGGGATGGGAATCTTGGCGCCAAACGGTATTGGAATCGAGGCGTTCTGGGAATCAATTCTTACCGGCCGCAGCGGAATTGGACCCATCACTTTCTTCGACGCGAGCGGTCTCAAGGACCAGATTGCTGGCGAAATAAAAGATTTTAATCCACTCAATTACATCGAGCCGGAACTAAAACCGAAGCGGATGGCGCGACACACGCAGCTGGCTTATGTCGCCGCAATGATGGCAATTGAAGACGCCGGGCTGAAAATTACAGAATTGGACCTGCCGAGCCCGACACCTGTTGTCGTTGGCGTTAGTACGAGCGCCCTTGATGTGATTGAACGCGTCTTTACCGATTCGGATCGACGCGGACTCGACGGTGTTTCACCGATGGCTCTCGGCGCCTCAAAACCGCAGGCCGCTGCTAACGTGATTGCTGATCGCATTGGAGCCGGAGCACACGCAGCGACCGTTTCTTCCGCTTGTCCTTCAGGCTTGGATGCGGTGGCATCGGCCGCGAAGATGATTCGGTCGGGCGAAACAGAGCTCGCCGTTGCGGGCGGCGCGGATGCTCCGATTACCCTTCACGGCGTGGCCAGTTTTATCGCAAGTGGGCTAAGCATCTCGCATAACGGTGAACCGGAACGCGCGAGCCGACCATTTGACCTTTCGCGCAAATCGGGAGTCTTGTCGGAAGCTGCCGGTATGTTTGTCCTCGAGAATCTAGAACGAGCTGAAGGAAGAGGAGCACGAATTTACCTTGAGATTAGCGGTTACGGCGCTCAGCGCGATCTTGAGCCGGAAAGGATGGCTTCGGGCTTGCGAGGGTCGATGGAAATGGCTTTGGCGAACGCCGGCTGCACGATCGAGGACATCGATTATATCTCCGCTTACGGTCCCGGTGATCCGACATTGGATGCGGCGGAAGTGCGCTACATAAAAGAAGTATTCGGAGAACGGGCCTATGCCGTTCCGGTAAGTTCAATCAAAGGAGTTACGGGAAACCCATTAGCGGCAGCCGGACCGCTGCAAATCGCAGCCTGTGCTCTCAGTCTCCGCGACCAATTGATTCCACCGACGGCGAATTATGAGATCGCGGATCCGGAATGCGACCTCGATGTCGTTCCGTTGCGACCACGAAGAACAAAACTTAACCGTGCTTTGGTAAATGTGCGCGGACTGGGCGGAAGCGCGAGCTCACTCGTGGTCAGTCGAGTATCCTCCAGATGAATAGTGAAACAGTCCCAATTCTTGGGGCGATAGCGATTCAATCAGTCCTGGCTTTGGCAGTTTTCCTTGCCAATCCACGCCATAAACCCAACCAAAGTTTTCTTTTGTTGTCGTTGGCTGCAATTGGGTGGCTGGTGTGTCTGTACTTTGGCTCCATAACGACAAATCTGGCGACTTCGTCATGGTGCATTCGAGAGGCATCCGCCGCGGGAATCCTGATACTTGCGGTGTTCAATCTGCTGCGTCTCTCGATTCGCGAAAGACAGAAGGACTGGCGCAGCATTCTTCGTCAGTTACGCGGATGGACCGTCCTGACCATCGGAATGATTGGCTTTTGCCAAACAAAGTTCTTTTTGATCGGCGCGCAAACGGAAGGCGCCGCACCCAAGCCGATTTATGGGATCGGTGTTTACATCTACGCGTTCTATTTCGCCGCAGCCATCGCCGCTCTGATTATTAGCGCCGTACGGGATTTGCGGACGGCTTCGGGCGGACAGCGAGCGGAACTGGGGTTCATTTTGTTGGGAGCGATTTTTATATTGTCGTCTACGCTCGCAGCTTACCAAGTTCTTCGCTTTTTCATCGAACCGTCCCGCTTGCTTTGGCTAGCACCGTTTCGGGTCGTTTTTTTTAGCGTCGTGGTCGCTTATGGCATTGCCACGCGCAAAATCATGGAGGTGGGGGTCCTTTTTCGGCGCCTAATTTCTTATGGATTGCTGTCGGCGTATCTGCTCGCGCTCTATGTTTTGGTTTGGTGGTTGGTGGAGACAGCCTTGCGATCCTCTGTCGGCAACGCTCCCGCCATCGCGCATGTGACAGCTGCGATCGTAGTCGCGTTTGCGATGGCCCCGGCGCGAGGAATTTCACAGCGCCTTGCCGAACGTCTCTTCATCGGATCGCATCAGCTCGATTTTCGCGCCACGGTTAGCAAAGCCGCTAAAATATTGTCGTCGGTTACAACTTTACGGGACCTGCTGGACCGACTTGCGAACACGGTGGCGGAGGCAGTCGGCGCGGACCGTGTTTTTATTCTTCTCCCGGACAAGCAGGGATTTTCGCAGCGGTATCCGATGGTCGAGCCCGGATCGCGTTATTGTTTGGAGCTTACGCGCGACCAGGCGACGATCGCGGAGCTGGAGTCGAATCGCGAGCCGATTGTGATGGACGAACTGCATCGGGCACGGCCGACGCCGCAACTTCAGCGCGTGATGCGGCAGTTGGATTCACTTCAAATTGCACTGGCCATGGGAATTTTCACGCGGGATCATCTGGCTGGGGTGTTACTGCTCGGCGCGCGAAAATCCGGCCGCATTTATGGCGGGATCGAGCAAGGCGCGCTCCAGGTTTTATGCGGACAACTAGCAGTCGCGATCGAAAACGCCGAACTCTTCACCGAAGTCCAAAACGCCAAGATCTACAACGAGACATTACTCGAAAATCTGACCAGCGGCGTTATTGCCGCGGGCACGGACGATCGGGTGACGGTTTTCAATAATGAGGCTGGCGAAATCTCCGGCTTGAATCCGCAAGAGATGCTCGACTGCTCGTTGAGCGCGCTTCCGCTCGACCTGGCCGAACCGCTGATAACGACGTTGCGCACGGGAGAGAGTCAATACAATCGCGAAATCGTTATGCGCGTCGAAAACGGCGATATGATCATTCGGGCCAGCACGTCGATTTTTCACGGGCAAGATCAAGAAGTACTGGGCGCGCTGATGGTGTTGACCGACATTACGGCGATCAAACGTCTCGAACTGCAGATCCGCCGGAGCGACCGGCTTGCCAGTCTTGGAACACTTTCGGCGGGAATGGCGCATGAGATCAAAAACCCACTCGTCTCGCTCAAAACTTTTGCCCAGCTTCTTCCTGAGCGGTACCAGGATTCCGATTTTCGCGACACGTTTTCAAATTTAATCGGACACGAGATCGACCGAATCGATTCGCTGGTGAATCAGTTGCTCCGTTTTGCGCGACCGGCCAAACCAATTCTGAAACCGTTGCACGCGCACGAGATTATTGAAAAAGCGCTCACGCTCGTTGGCCACCGACTTTACCAGAAAGACATTAAATTGAATCGCTCCTGGCAGGCGGACGTAGATACGATCCACGGCGATGCTGATCAGCTGGAGCAGGTTTTTCTCAACTTCTTTTTAAACGCCATGGATGCGATGAAAACGCATGGCGAATTGTCAGTGAAGACTGAAATTCGCTCGAACGAACAATGGATGAGCCCCCTTGGCTCTGTCAATGGCGAGAGCAATGGGTATGGACAGGCGCGCGAGGCGTTGCTCATTACCATTCGCGACAGCGGAGAAGGAATTCGGGCCGAAGATATTCCGCACGTCTTCGATCCGTTCTTCACCACCAAAGACTACGGAACGGGACTAGGCCTATCGGTTGTGCACGGAATCATTCAGGAGCACGGCGGACAGATCGAAGTCGAGAGCGAGCTGGACAAGGGCACGGCGTTTCATATTTCGCTTCCGTTAGTGCGGTTTGACAGCAAGGTGGCTGCCGCATGACGCCCGCGCCCGTCTGCATCATATATACGCACGATGCCGAGCTCGTTCGCAGGGCGAGAGCATTCTTGCGCACGATGGCTCAAGTGCGGCACGTGAGCGACCCAGATCGCCTCGAGCCTGTTCTGCAGCAAGTGGGCTCGTCCGTCTTAATGATGGATTTGCGATCAAAAGAATGCCACGAATTAATCGATCAAATCCAGAGTGAACGGTCCGATATTTTGATCATCGCATTCGGCGTTGCTCAATCTGAGACGTTGCGCGAAGCCGAACAGGTTGGAATCTACGCCGCTGAAGAGATCGGCTTAGAACGGCGACGTTTTCAAGCGCTTCTCAGGCGCGCGTTCGATTATTTGAACGTTTCACAGGAAAACCGCGATTTGCGTGAAACATCGACCCTGACGCCGGATGTTTCCCGGAAAGCTGAAGCGGCACATCAACCGATTGACGCGACCAGGACGTGGCCGTTGCTGCGATTCCCTCGGCTCCTTCGTCGTCTGGGTCTGGATAATATGGACACGCTGGTGGCGGCGGTGGTAGAAGCCTTAGCTGATGCGGCCGGCGTGCGCCGGGTAGGACTCTTTTCGCAAACTCGCAAAGGAGGTCTGTATCGCCTGCGTGCCGGCCTGCATTGCTTGCCCGAGACCGAAGAGTTGGAATTCGAAAAGCGCGACACGCTGGTGCGCTGGTTTGAGTTGCATGCGCATCTCATTTCCCGTGCCAATCTTGCTCGAACACCAGATCAGCGAGAGCGAAACGTTATGAGGCGCGCGCTCGACATGTTCGGCGCCGAAGCGATCGTGCCCCTTTGCGCGCGCAGCTGCATCATCGGCTGGGTTTTTCTCGGCCACCGTGTGACCGGGCAGCTTTTCGACGATCGCGACTTGGAAGGTCTCACGATGCTGGCCGAGCACGTTTCCACCATTCTTGAAAATGCGCTTCTCTATGAAGAAGCAACCGTCCAAAAAACGTTGGCAGAAACGCTCCTGAAATCAATTCCGCCCGGCATCGTCGCCATCGACGTGGACGCGACCGTTCGTTGGTTTAATCCGCCTGCCGAAGAAATTCTCGGTCTGTCCGGCGCGGACACTTTGAGTAAGCCGGTAGAAGCGGTCGGCAACAGACTCGCCAGCTTTCTGCGCGAAACATTGGAAGCAAAGACGCCGCTGCCGCCGCAGCAGTGGATCGACCATAAGACCCGGAGATCGCTTTCTGTCGAAACGCGCCAAATCGCCGACAGCGGTGCGCCCCTCGGCGCGGTCGCGGTAATCCAAGATTTGACCGTTCAGGAAACTTTGCGCGAGAAACAAGCGTTGCTCGATCGAGCGACGTTCTGGACCGACCTGGCCGCCAGCATGTCGCACGAAATTCGTAATCCGCTCGTCGCGATCAAGACTTTTGCCCAACTCCTGCCGGAGCGTTTCGATGACGCGGATTTCCGCAAGCAGTTCAGTAAGATCGTGGTCAATGAAATCGATCGGCTCGATAAAATTATTACGCAAATCAACAACTTCGCGCATCCACCCGAGCTCGTGCTCAAGCCAATCGACGTCCGCTCCCCGGTCAAAAAGGGCGTTGAAATTGCCAGGTCGCGTTATGGCATCAACGGCAAAGTGGAATTGGAAACTTCGTTGCCCAGTAATCTGCCGCGGGTGTTGGGAGATGAAACGGCGCTGGCGGAAGCCTTCGCCCATCTTCTGGCCAACGCCGCCGAAGCCAGCGCGGACCGGAGCGAACCGCGCATTACCCTCTCGGCCAAACCTGTCCGGGAAGGACGACATCCCGCCGCTGTCGTCGTCACGGTCCGGGACAACGGCACCGGCATCGCCCCGGAAATAAAAGAGAAGATCTTTTCACCGTTTTGCACGACCAAACCGCGCGGAATGGGTCTCGGTTTGCCGATTGTGAAGCGGACTGTGTTCGATCATCATGGCCGGGTAGAAGTCGATTCGACGTCAAAAGGAACACAGGTCAGCGTGCTCTTACCGGCCACGAGCGGATCCGATTAGCAAAAATTCGAGTTGCGATTTGCGGCCAGCGATTTGAGTCTTCGCAAAAGCAAACCAGCACTTTCCCGCCTTTATGATCGTCACCACCGCTCAACTCTACAAGGTCGCCTACGGCAAGTTTGCTGTCGGCGCCTACAACATCAACAACATGGAACAATGCCTCGGACTTTTCCGCGGCAACGTGCAAAGCAAGGCGCCGTTTATCATCCAACTTTCCAAGGGCGCGCGGAAGTACGCCGACAAGCGAATGCTGGAAGCGATCATTCGCACAGCCGAAGGAATGTTTCCGGAGGCAATCTTCGCCGTGCACCTCGATCACGGCGACGAAGAAGCATGTTACGATTGCATCGCGTCCGGGTTCTACAGTTCGGTCATGATTGACGCCAGCGGGGAGCCATTCGAGAAAAATGTTGAAATCACTAAGCGGGTCGTGGACAAGGCGCATCCCAAAGGCATCAGCGTTGAAGCCGAGCTCGGCAGACTTGGCGGCGTCGAAGAAGACATCAAAGTGGATGAGGGCCACGCCTGCCTGACCAATCCCGACGAAGCGGTTGAATTTATTAGACAAACGAAATGCGACTCGCTTGCTGCCGCGATCGGAACGAGCCATGGCGCTTACAAGTTTAAAGGGCAACAGTCGCTCCACTTTAATGTGATTGAGGGAATTCGCGACAAGGTGAAGCAAGCTGGCCTTCCCCCCACCCCAATCGTCATGCATGGCTCGTCGAGCGTTCCAAAATCGGAAGTCGACCGCATCAATGCCGCTGGTGGAAAACTCGATCCGTCTGCTCGCGGCGTGAACGAAGAAGAATATCTGCCCGCCGCGAAACTCGGCGTGACCAAAGTGAACATCGACACTGACGGACGCCTCGTTTGGACTCGCGTCCATCGCGAATTCTTCCGCGATCATCCCGAGCAATTCGATTTTCGGCCGCCGGGAAAAACTTTCGTCGAGGAGTATGCCAACTTTATCGCGCACAAGAACGAGAAATTCGGTTCCGCCGGCCAACTGGATACAGTCCGCGCGAGTATTAAATCCTAGATCGACCTCGATTTTGCCGATGTTCCCGGCGCTCTCTCAAATCACGTGAGTTTTACTCTTAAGGAACTCGCGGCCCTTTGCGGAGGAGAATTGCGCGGCGATCCGGCGCTGAAAATTGACGGGGCCGCATCGCTCTCGGAAGCGGTTGCGGGCGAGATCACATTTTACGCCGATCCGCGTTATCTGGCACGCCTTCGGCAAACACGGGCGTCGGCCGTTTTTGTTCCGCTGGATTTTTCGGGGCAGACCGCGGCCGCGCAGATCCGCGTGGCCAACCCTTCGAAGGCCTTCGAGCAAGTTGTCTTGAAACTGGCGCCCAAACCGATTGCTTTTAGGCCAGGCATTCATCCAACCGCGGTTGTCGATCCAACTGCAAAAATCGGAAGCGGCATCTCGATCCAACCGCATGCGGTCATCGAATCTGGCGTGACAATCGGGGACAACGCCGTGATCGGCCCCGGCAGCTACATCGGACACGAAAGCATGCTCGGCGCGTCGTGCCTGATTTATGCGAACGTAACCATTCGCGAACGAACGCGAATCGGCGCGCGCGTCATTATTCACAGCGGTGCAGTGATCGGCGCGGATGGCTTTGGGTTCGAATTCGTCGAAGGCCGTTACCAAAAAATTCCCCAACTCGGAATTGTTCAAATCGACGACGACGTTGAGATCGGGGCAAACACAACCATTGATCGCGCTCGATTCGGTCGGACATGGATCCAAGAGGGCGTTAAGATCGACAATCTCGTGCAGATCGCGCACAACGTCATTATTGGAAAGCATTCCATCATCGCCGCGCAAACGGGCATTTCCGGCAGCACCCGCGTGGGAGAAAAAGTGATGATGGCCGGCCAGGTCGGCGTCATTGGCCATCTTACAATCGAGGACAACACGATTATCGCGGCGCAAAGCGGCATTTCGAAGGACTTGCCGGGCGGCGCATGGTTTGGCTCGCCAGCTGTGCCGTTGCCAGAGGCGAAGCGGCAGATCGCCTGGATTCATAGGCTGGGCAAGCTGTTCGATCGGGTCAAAGCGATCGAGAAAAAGCTGGGGCTCTGAGAAGGTCGCGGGCAAGCGGAACTTCCCGAGAGGATTCAAGATGGCAAGGATAGTGCTTTAGTGATTATTGAAATTATAGCAATGAAGCCGGCTAAACGCGACTATTCTCAATTCCTCATCATCGATGACGACCCTGGCATCGCTAAGTTCCTGGTCACGTATCTGCGTCAACGCGGTCACACTTGCTACGCTCTGACCGATGGCTTCCAGACGGCGGCCTGGCTCTCGGAGAACGACTGTGAGGTAGCCATTGTCGATCTTAAGATGCCCAAAGTAGACGGAATTTCTCTCATCTCCTTTATGCGAGAGCTGAATCCGACGCTTCCGATCGTCGTTTTCACCGGCGTCGGCTACGACGAAGAGCAAATGCATGCTGCCCTCCACGCGGGCGCGAACGGGTACGTCAGCAAGAACCTTCCGATTGAACAACTCTACTGCGTGCTCGCGCGAATTCTCGCCACCTGCCAGCAGCGCAAACCCAGCATGACCTCCAACGGTCAGCAGTCAGCTCTGGCTGGAGCTGCTTGATCAGCTCTTTTCGGCCGCTTTCAAAAGTTTCCGCAATCCATCGGGCGAAATGCAAGCGGCGCCGCTCGCATTCACCGTTTCCATTTCGAGGGAGTCCGACGTTGCGACCGTTATTTCGAACCGCGATCCATATTTGCTTGCCAGCCGCTCAATGATCGCATCCGCTGATTGGCCACGGCGGGCGTAGAAAATTTGCACGTCGTACGGATCGGAAACCTCGCTCACCCGGTCGCCTTGCCCGTCAAAAACGACGGCGATGTGGACCCCCGTCCAATCTTGATAATGCCGCAGTTCCTTGATCAGCGCCTCACGCGCGAGGTACGGTCGTCTGGCATGCAGGTCACGCAACTTGGGCCAGGCGAAAATGATGCTGTGACCATCGACGATAAGATATCGTGCCGGCACTCCATACCTTAGTTCGCGCGCTTCTCGGAAGCGAGATGTTGGTCTATGGCGCCGGTGGCGGCTCTTTTTTGCTGCGCGGTTTCGGCGATTCGCGCTGTTTGGAGCGCAACGTTTTTTTCTTGCGTTTCAGATACGCCTTTCGGCGCTTGCGCTTCGATCGAACTCGGTGCTGCTGACCCACGCGCTTGTTATACGAGGGAAGCACGCCGCGCGCAAGCAAGCTCGCTCGCAAAAACCGAAATCGAGGATTGCATTTTGCCCCGTGCTCCCATTAAACAATTTGTTTGTGCTGTCCCTGTCCCAGAATTTTGCTCCCGCCCCGAAAACGCTGATCGGCGCCTCCGCTTTACTTATTTTCGTGGCTGCGATTTTCGGTGCTCTCAACGTCGCGAAAGTGAAAACACTCCGTTCAGCCGTAGCCAATACCTCGACCACACGCGCTATCGCCGAACAGGATCGCGCCAAGAAGGAAAAAGAACTCAAGGCGCGCGAAGCGGCAATTGCGGCCGAGCAAGCCAAGCTGGCTCAGCTGGCTGAGCGCAAAGACAGCACCGGAGCCGCCGAGGGCCAATTGACCCAAATTCTTAATGAAAAGCGACAGCTCGAAGCCAAACTTCGGGACAAAGAAGCGGAGATTCTGGCCTTACAAAAGCAAATCGAAGAAAAACAGCCGGCCTCGGTCAATCCCGGTGCGCCATCGGTGGTCGAGTTGCAGGCGCAGCTCGATGACGCCCGCCAGCAGCTCGACAGCGGGGAGCGCGAGAAGAGTCTGCTTTCCGAAAAATTGCAATCGGTAAGAGAGCGCTCCTCTCAACTGGAAGATGAGAAAAAGCGCCGGGCCGTGGCACGCGGGAAAGTGGGCGTTCGGGGCACCATCCTTGCCGTTAATCAGGCTTACAATTTCGTCGTCCTTAATCTCGGCGGTCGCAACGGGGTGGAGCCGCACTCCGAAATGCTGATCGTGCGGGATGGCAGCTTCATTGGAAAAATTCGCATTTCTTCAGTTGAACCGGCGAGCGCTATCGGCGATATCATTACCAGCACTCTGGCGCGAGGCGTCCAGGTGCAACCTGGAGACACCGTCATCTATGCTGGCACAAATTCGTAGACAGGAGAGAAAGGTCGCGGCCGTTCTGTTGTTGGCAGCAGCAGGAATGCTCGTTTCATGCGCAAGCCAAAAAGAACACGTCGCGCTGGTCAACGATCCAGATGCGAAGCCGGAATCCGCCATGCCTTGGAACAAGCAGGAAAAATGGGAAGCCGGCGGCGGTCAATTTGCCAATTTCAGCGACAAACGCTGACCTTCAAAAGTCCTACATCGGTCTGTTTATAGTACCGATTTAGATCCAAACGCCCGCCGGGATAACCGCGTTCTTTGGCACAACCACGATCCCGTCGCGAATGAAGTAATTGTCCGCGTCCAGGTTCGCGGCTTTACCTTCCGGCGTGATCACGACGCCGTCGGCGATCCGTGCGTTCTTGTCGATGATGGCGCGATCAACCACGCAATTGCGTCCCACCCCGATCGGCGGCACATCCGCTGCGCCTGGCCGATCTTGTTCGAAATAGTCCGCTCCCATAATCACGCTGTTCCGGATCGTCGCGCCGCTCTGAATAATGCTGCGAATGCCAATGACGCTGCGCTCGATGTGCGCATCGGAAATGATGCAGCCATCGGAAATGATCGCCTGTCGCAGCGCTGCGCCGTTAACCTTACTCCCCGGCAAAAATCTCGGGTGCGTATAAATCGGCGCCTCGGTACCGAAAAAACTGTATTCCGGGACGAGATCGGTCAGGTCGAGGTTCGCTTCGTAAAACGCGCGCACCGTTCCAATGTCTTCCCAGTAACCCTGAAAAATGAACGCGTTTACCTGCTGATCTTTGATTGAGTGCGGAATGATGTCCTTGCCGAAATCAAACAGGTCGTTGTCGAGGCACTTCACCAGAACGTCGCGATTGAATAGATAAATTCCCATTGAAGCCTGGAACAATTCTTCATCCTCTTTGGAGCCAACGGCGCGGAGGAGCTCGCGACTCATCTTCAATTCCTGAAGGATTGCGTCGTCCTTCGGTTTTTCGACAAAGCGCACGATCCGGCGATCGACTCCGCTTTGCATAATGCCAAACTCAGCGACCTGATGGCGATGGATCGGTTTGGTCGCGAGGGTGATGTCAGCGCCGGTTTGAATGTGCTGATGCAGCAGCGTCCGAAAATCCATGCGGTAAAGCTGGTCGCCGCTCAGAATCAGATAATAATCGAATGGGCGTTCAAGGAAGTAGCGCATGTTTTGGCGGACCGCATCGGCGGTTCCCTGATACCACTGCGAGCCTTCCGGAGTTTGTTGGGCCGCCAGGATGTCGATGAAGCTACGCGAGAAATTGTCGAACTTGTAGCTGGCCTGTATATGTCGATGTAACGACATGCTGTTGAACTGGGTCAGTACGTAAATCGACCGCAGACCCGAGTTCAGGCAATTACTGATCGGAATATCGACGATGCGATATTTGCCGCCGAGCGGCACCGCCGGTTTGGCGCGATCTTTGGTTAACGGGAACAGGCGGGTGCCTGCGCCGCCGCCCATGATGATCGCGAGCGTTCGCTGAGTCGTGCCCGGGGGAAGCGCGGGCGTGGACATCGGCGAGACTGAGTCGCGCACCGCGGGATTTTGGGTCTGCACACCTCCAATAACTCAGTGCTGGTGGTTCACGGCAACCTTTTTGCTCGGTTTACCCCGGTTGCATGGGCCTGCCGCCAGTGGCAACCTTCACTTTCCAATATGTGTGGAATCGTCGGTTATGTGGGGCGCTCGCAAGCTGCGCCCATTTTGCTCGATGGACTTCGTCGCCTCGAATATCGCGGCTACGATTCCGCCGGCGTCGCCATCGTTAATGGCGATCATATCGAGACGCGCAAGTGCGCCGGTCGGATCGCTTCACTGGCCAAACTCATTTCGCAAGAACCGGCCACCGGATCATACGGAATCAGCCACACCCGCTGGGCAACGCACGGAAAGGTCAACGACGAGAACGCCCACCCGCATTTCGACGCCACCGGTAAGATCGCCCTGGTTCACAACGGCGTAATCGAAAATTACCAGGTGCTCAAGGAGCAACTGATCCAAAACGGTGATACGAATTTTCGGTCGGACACCGACACCGAAGTGCTGGCGCACCTCATCGGAAATATTTATCGGCAGCTTGACGGCA
>CATPAT010000203.1 GCA_955652155.1 uncultured Chthoniobacterales bacterium
CAGGATGGCTATTTTTGGATCGTCGGCCGCATCGATGACGTGCTCAATGTCGCCGGACATCGCCTCGGGACGTCGGAGATCGAGAGCGCGCTCGTGAGTCACGCAAAAGTCGCAGAAGCGGCGGTCGTTGGCAGGCCGGATGAATTGAAAGGACAAGGCGTGGTCGCTTTCGTGACCGTGAAAACGGGAGTCGACGCTTCGAACGATTTGAAGGCTGAATTGCGCGAGCACGTCGGCAAGCACATCGGCGCGATCGCGAAACCGGATGAAGTGCGCTTTGCCGAAGCGTTGCCGAAAACGCGTAGTGGAAAAATCATGCGTCGGCTGCTCAAAGAGATCGCGAGTGGCGCGAAAGTCACGGGCGACACAACCACCTTGGAAGACTTCAGCGTGCTGGCTAAACTGTCCGAATCGGACGAGTAGGAAGCGATGAGTTTCATTCGCACAGGCTTGCGCGAGATCGGATTGAAAATCCGGCGGCAACGGACGCGCATGGTCCTGCGACACGAGAAACGTTTACTCCAGAAAAGCGAAATCATTCTCGGGCGCGAAGGAACTTCGCAGGCGGCGAATTTTCCCGAGCTGCGGAACGAGATTGTGGCTCTGAAAAAGCTCGAGCAGGAACAAAAAGAAGTCGCCCTTCGCATCGCGCAAATCGAAGAGGGAATCAAAAAGGTCGAGGCGCAGCGGCAAGCGAACGCCAGAGAACAAAGCGAAGCGATGGCCAAATTGGAGGCCGAGAAGAAGCCAATCCAGCAACGTCGCAACGATGCCAAGAGCGCCGCTGAGTTGTGTGAGCGCGAGGTGAACGCGGTTGAGCGCCGGATTCGCGAGAATGATGAAGCCGACCAGGAGTTGGTAAGAAAATTGTCCGAGCTTCAGGCGCTCACGCCGCCGCCGGCGGATCTGGAAGCGCAAACTGCCACCATCAGCGCACGGCGTGTACGTCTACCGGAAGAACGGGCCGAGCTTGTCCGCGCCCGGCTTGGCAGTAGCGACGCTTCACGGATTGCCAAGGAGAAGCTCGTCGCCGCCGAAGAAGAACTTTCCGCTATTGAAAAAAATATCGCGAAAGTTCGCGCTGAATATGAAATACGCGATCGCGGTTTCGGGGACAACATCCGCGCGCAGCAGGACGCCGCTCGCGACGCCAAACAACATCATCAGGTGGTGGAGGAGCGAAAAAATCCGGCTTATCTCAACATCGGCCGTCATCTTGCATCCCAAGGGATTGCACCGCCGAATGCGCCGCATTTGCTCAGCGGCGTGCGCAAACATCGCGTCGCGGTGGATCGACATAAGCAACACAACGACGAGCTCGCGTTACTCTCCCGGGGCATCGACAAACAGGAGCTGCGCCAGTTTTATTTCAGTGTCGTGTCGGTAATCGCGTTATTGGCGATTATTTTACCACTAGTCGCAAAATCGCCGCGCAAGCGCGAGTGGCTGCCGCAGCAAACCGAAGCGATTCTATCGATCAATACCGAACAATTTGAGCGCGACGATTTGCCAAAACGCTGGCATAAAGACCAACCCGACCTCTGGCAGAACGTGTGGAACGGATTGATCGGTCCGGCAGCGCACGTGCCAACACTCAATCTGTCGCGGGACACGTTGCGAATCACCCGCGCGACGACCACTTCCGACATTGGGACTGTTCGCGAATTTATCCTGATTGAGAACCAGAGCGATGTTTCGCAAATCATCCGCTCAGTCCAAAGCGACAAGGAATTTCACAAACGCACGGTTAGCGGATTGCCCGTCTGGGAAAAACCTGATCTTGCGCTGGCGCGCGTCGGTCCAAGTACCCTTGCCGTAGGGAGCTCGACTGAAGTGGATGAACTGGTCAGGGTCCGGCTCGGAATCGACCTCGACCTGAAAATTACCGGGCAATTGTTCGACCGGTTCCAAGCGTTGGATCGCGAGAGCGCGCTGCGCTTGATCTCACGGAGTCCGCCTGACTTGCCGCGCATGTTTCATCCGATTTTCGCGCCCGAGTTGCTGGAAAATTCGCAGTTGCTCGGGCTCGCCTTGACCCTGCAAAGTCCGGTTAAAGCACGTTTGTTTTTGAAACTTAAAACTCCGGAATCGGCATCGGAGTTCGCGCGCGCTCTGCATAACGAGCCGCAACGCTGGCTGCGTGTGCAGGATTCCAACCTCCTGCTCTACGCGCAGCCTCCGGAAATTACCCGACAGGCAGCCAACCTCGAGCTGCATTTCAATGTGCCGGAGGAAACGGCACGCCTTCTTTTGCAGCGCATCGCAAAAACCGACATTGCCAGCTCCGTTGCTGGCGATTGATCGCCGGGGCGATTTGCGCTTATAATGCCGGCTCAATGTCTCGCCGCCTGAGCCTCACAATCATCTTCGCTGCCGCGATGTGGACTTTGCACACATCTCAAGCAGCCAATCCGCAACTGGTCGACATTGCCATGGTCGATCCGACCATCGTGATCGATCTGCGCTACGCGACTGAGCACAACGTGACCGGACATGCGTTGTATCCGCGCGGAATGCGGGCCCTCATTTTGCCAAGTGTCGCGCTACAGCTCGTCGGCGCGCAGAATTATCTCAAACAGTTTCGTTACCGGCTGAAAATTTGGGACGCGTATCGGCCGAAGGAAGCGCAGGAGTTGCTCTGGAAATACGCGTCGAAGGACCAATACGTCGCAAATCCGGAAAAAGGTTTTGGCTCGATGCATTCCTACGGCGTTTCGGTAGACGCAACATTGGTGGACGATTGGAGTCAGGACGCGAGTATGCCGACCAAGTTCGACGAATTCACGCCCCAGGCGATGCTGCGTTATACCGGTCGTGATCCGCTCGTGAAACAGCATTTAACGCTTTTGCAGGTGGCGATGTCGCGCAACAATTTCTATTGCTTGCGCGTCGAGTGGTGGCATTTCACCACCGCCGATTGGAAAAAATATGTCCCGTATTGGGAAGACAAACAAATGTCGCAAACGGGCGAAAGTCCATCGCCGAAAAGTTGAAACCGGATTCCGGGTCTAGGAATTCCTGAATTCATGATCGACTCCATTCTGCGAGACTTACGTCAGCCGGAATATATTCACGTCCTGATCAATCCGTTGCCGATCTATGGCCTGGCAATGGGATTGCTCGGGTTAATCGTCGCGTTTTTTTTGCGAAGCCGGCGCGCGCAGATCGTCACGCTCATCATCGTAATGGTCAGCGCCGCCTCAGCCTGGCCGGTCTACGAGTTTGGCGAACAAGCAGAAAACCCGGTCATATCGATGGCGGACGCCGATGGACAAGCCTGGCTGGCCGAGCACAAAGACCGCGCCGAAGATCTCATTTATTTTTTCTACGGCCTCGCTCTTTTAAGCGCAGCCGCGATTGCCGCACCGATGAAATGGCCAAAAACTTCCACGTCGCTTCTCGTTAGCGTGATTTTGGTTGGCGCAATAACTCTGGGATGTGGCGGCTACATCGCTTACGCCGGCGGCAAAATTCGTCATCGCGAATTTCGCAACGTCCCGCCGCCGCCGAAAAAGCCGGATCACGAACACTAAGATCGATATCTCGATTTAAGCGACCGTTGTGAGCACGGAACTCGAGCGCGCCGAGCAGAATGTCGAAACCCGCAGCGAATCGCTCAAGAAACCGCTTGGGCTATTCGACCTCGTTCTCACCCAAATTCTCTTCGTAGTTGGCTCAACCTGGGTCGGCGCCGCCGCGAAACTTGGACAAGCACATCTCTTCTTCTGGTTGCTCGCCATTTTGCTTTTCTACATTCCGCAGGCCGCGGTCGTGATTTACTTGAATCGCCGGATGCCGCTCGAGGGTGGCATTTATCAATGGGCGAAACTTGGCTTCAACGAGTTCGCCGGTTTTATCGTGGCGTGGAACGTCTGGCTGCTCTCCATCACCGTCATCGCGTTGGGCGGAATGTTCACGACCACGAATATCTCCTACGCCATCGGTCCAAGTGCTGCCTGGATGCCGAACAGCAAATTGTGCGTGTCGCTAATTAGCTCGGCGCTGGTCGCCG
>CATPAT010000204.1 GCA_955652155.1 uncultured Chthoniobacterales bacterium
GCAATGACGAAACCGCGCTCTAACTTTGTCGAAAGGCAATCGATCCAATCAAGCATTGCCTGGTTCATCGGTGTGCCGCCCGGTCCTTCCACAAATACAAGTTTGTCGCCATCAAGGCCGACAAGTTTGCCGTGCAGATTTACCGGCATGGCATCGAGGAGCTCGTTGGAAAAATGAATGCCAACAAACGGCTCGAGTTCATCGAGTGATCTTCTCCACAACACGCGATCGCCAAATTCTTTCAGCGCTTGTGATTGTCGATCTTGCAAAGCGGAAAAAGGCTCCACGATCTGGTAACGCAGCCCAGAGAAGAATTCGGGAGATCGCCGCCGGGTTGATTCGAGAACATCGCGGCCGAACTGACCGTGATGGGCACCTTGTTCGACGATAAGGAAATTGTCGATCTTGCCGAGCCGTTCCCAGATCTCGGCGAATTGCACGGCAAGTAATTCGCCAAAGAAGGGGCCAACGCTGACGTTGGTAAAATAATCGCCGCGGCGTCCGATTGCGGCGCGATCGGTGGAATAGTAGCCATGCTCGGGATGATAAAGCGCCCGCGCCATGAACCAGGCGAACGGTTGCGGCCCGCGGTTTTTGATTTCTGCGCGAATGAATTCAACCAGCTCAGTTTGCAATCGGAAAACGTCCAACGTCCAACGCCGAACGTCCAATAGGCAAACGCAGCACTCTGAATTCCAGATTCGATCTTGGGCGTTGAGCGTTGGGCGTTTGCTGCCTAAGTTGCTGCCCCTGCCGCGCTGTGAGAAATCGCTCTACCAACCAGTATCTGATCCCGCCGCCGGGCTATCGATTCCGGCCGCCGTGGTATACGCGTCCGGAATTTTATGTGCCGATCACGGTTGCGGCTTTCGTCATCGGCGGCCTCGCGATTCTAGTTTCAATGAATCTGGCCGACTTGAAGAACCAGGCGGCCACCTTCGATTTGAACAAGCTCGAGCAAATGGAATCGGCCAGTGTGATTCTGGATCGAAACGACAAAATCTTCGGCCAAATCTACGTCGAGAATCGTGAGACGATCCCGTATGAGCAGCTGCCGCGCGACCTGGTTAATGCCGTTGTCTCAGTCGAGGACGCCAAATTCTATCGGCATCATGGCTACGCCCTTTCCGGAATCCTGCGCGCCACTTTCAAGAATCTGGTCGCCGGACATGTCCGCCAGGGCGCGAGCACGATCACACAACAACTGGCGCGCAACAGTTTTGCGCTCAAGGGAAAAACATACGGCCGAAAACTGCTCGAGATTTTTGTCGCGCGCAGGATCGAGGAGAATTTCAGCAAGCAAAAGATCCTGGAGCTTTACCTCAACCGGATCTACTTCGGCGGCGGTCTGTATGGCGCGGAGGCGGCCTCGCGCGGTTATTTCGGCAAACCTGCGCGCGAATTGTCGTTGAGTGAATGCGCTACTCTGGCGGGTCTAATCAAAAGCCCGAACCGACTCTCACCCTGGACGGACAAGGCGGCCTCGCGCGATGCGCGTAATTACGCGCTCGTTCGGATGCGCGACCTCGGTTACATTGACGATTCTAAATATGCCGCCACGCAGGCGCAGGAACTCGTGGTTGGAAATCGTCAAAACGCACAGGGCCAAAACTACGCGGTCGATTATATCCGACAGCAGGTGATCAACGCGGTTGGATGGGACCGCGCCATGAACGAAGGTTTCCGTATTCACACGACGATCGACGGCGAGCTGCAAAAAGTCGCGGAAGAATCGCTTCGTCGGAACCTGGATAAAGCCGAGCAGCATCCAGGTTACGATCACCAGACTTACGCCGAATATGCCGCGAGCTTTCGACAGGCAAAATCGAACGGAACGGCATCGGCCCAGCCGGCTCCGGAATATCTGCAAGGTGCCGTCATTGGGCTCGACAACGAAACCGGTGGAATTCTCGTGCTCGTGGGCGGACGCGATTTCGAACACAATCAATACAATCGCGCGCTCCAGGCAAAACGACCCACCGGGACGGCGATGCTGCCGTTCGTTTACGCGACCGCATTTGAACAGGGAATGTTTCCCGGAACGTTAGTGGAAGACTCACCGCTCGATAACCGCGCAGTGATGATCGGCGGAATGACCGGGATTCTGGGCGAGTGGGGTCCGGAAAGCGCGGACAATCGCTATGAAGGCGCAATGACCGCGCGCCAGGCGCTCGCGAAATCAAAGAATGGCGCCACCGTCCGGATCGGAACGGACGCGGGTCTGGATGAGGTTTTGCAACTATGTCGGACCGCGGGAATTCACTCAACGTTGCGGCCGTATCCGGCGACACTACTCGGGAGCAGTGAAGTCACGCTGGCAGAGCTCGCGCTCGCCTACACAATTTTTCCGAATGGCGGCTCGCGTCCAATTGCGCCGCACATTTTGGAACGCATCGAAGAAAAGGACGGCACGGTCTGGCACGCGCAACGCGAGAGCAGTAGTCGGCAAAACGTTATCAAGCCCGAGACAGCCTACGAGGTCCATTCATGCCTGGCGGATGCGCTCGAGACCGGAACGGGAAAGGCGGCGCGCTCCCAATTTGGCCTCAAAAAATTCCCGGCTGCGGGAAAAACCGGCACGGCCTACGATTTTACTGATGCGTTCTTTGCCGGCTACAACAGCAATTTCACCTGCGCGGTCTGGGCTGGGTTCGACAAGCCGCAAAAGATCTATCGCGGCGCCTTTGGCCGGGAACTGGCATTGCCGGTGTGGGTCGATGTCATGAACACGGCAGCCGCGCGTTATTCGCCGCGCGAGATCAAACGTCCGCCCGGTTTGAAAGACGTCGAGATTTGTTCCCGTTCAGGAATGCTCGCCACCGACAAATGTTACGACACTGTCAGAAGCGCGACGGGTGATTCAGTACAAAGGCGCACCACTTACACCGAAATTGCTACACCGGCGCAAATGCCGACTGAGCCGTGCAATATTCACGGCGAACCGCGCCTACGAGTGGTTGCGGACGCACCAGCCGCTGAAGTCCCCCGTGCTCAACTCGCCGCCGATTTATCCGAAGTGAAGCCGGTGATCCTCAAGAGTCCGACCCTCTTGGCGGAAATCGATCCTTATAACTCGGCGAAATCTGTCGCGAGAATCGACACCGCCGACGCCGACGAACAGGTCGCAGAACAAGAGACTGCGCAAAAGATCGACAATCGACTGCCAGGCGCGACTCCGGCTGAAGTTCGAAATCAAAAGACCAACAAAGTGAGCAGCGACGACGACGGAAAACCGATCTTGAAAGCGATTCCGGTCCAACCGCAGCCGAAAGAGACACCAGTCGAGATCCGCCGCGCAGTTCCAGTTGGGCCGATGGATGAAGTGGAAGAAGGCGCATTATTGAAAGCCACCACCCCATCTCCTGCCGGCGCTGACGACGAATAGAATGGCGTCAACCGACGCATCTGATTTTCGGCTGAGCGTCCTCAATCCTGGCGGGCGCGATCTCGAACAGTATTTTGACGAACCGGTCGGTCCGACTGAGGTCGGGCATCCGCCGATCAATCTTCATGCCTTCGCGGCTTGCACGCGCGGATCATTTCATCGGGCAACCAAAAACGCGATCGAGGAGAAGCGGCCGATTCTTCTTTTGCTTCGCGGCAATTTTCGAGCGACCGAACGCGCGTTGGCGGAATGCCAGAATCAGAAACGCACCGTTGCGGTTGCGTTAAAAGAGACCGGGCTCCACCAAATTGCGGTACAATTACGCGACCCGGGCAAGCTTGGGCGATTCATGCGCATTGTGGCGCAGGCGGATGGGTGCGTCGCCACGACTCCGGAAGCAGCTGAGATTTTTCGCCGGGCACGGCGCGAACGCGACGCCGATACGGTCGCGTTTATTCCGACCCCTTATCCGCTGGAAGACGAGCAATGGAAATTCGCCGTTGCGCCTAACGATCAGTCCGGAATTTTCATCGGGACGCGGGAATGGCATGTGCCGTCCCGAAACCACCTCGCGACGCTTCTCCTTGCCCGAGAGATTTGCGCCGCCACCCAAGAGTCCATCACCGTTTTCAATCTCGATGGCCGAAGAGGCGAAAAACTTTTGGCCGAATTAGAATTCCCGCCGAGACAATTGCGCGTCCACGACAAGCGCCATCCATACGCCGATTATTTACGCGAGGTCGCGAAGCACAAAATCGTCCTCCAGCTCGATCGCAGTCGCGTCCCGGGACAAGTGGCGGGTGACGCGCTTCTTTGCCGGACGATTTGCGTTGGTAGCGATGGCGCGATTGAGCGGCTCGCGTTTGCCAATTTTTGCGGAGAAGGCCGGACCACGTCGCAACTCAAGACTATCACCCTCGAGCTGCTCAAGAACACCGCCGCGCGCGCAACGGCGATTGTCGAATCGCAATGGCGAGCGGCCGAGCGGATTTCCTTTCATGCGGTGCGAAGAGAATTGGCGGTTTTCTTTGAGCGGATCGGAAAACGCGCGAGCGATTGAGGTCAATCGGTCCGAGCCGGACTGGCGTTAGCGGGCGGTTCAGGTGAACCGCTCCGACCAATCATTCCCAGATAAATTTCTTCGAGTCGGCAGATTTGGTTTCGCTGATCGAATTTCTGTGCTACCACGTTTGCGCCGTTTCGAGCCAGTCGCGCCAGGAGATGTCGATCTTGCACCGCTTCAAGCAAGGCGTGTGAGAGCGCTTCATAATCGCCCTCGGGGACCAGCACTCCACTCACACCATTTTCGATCGCCTCCGGAATTCCGCCGTGATCGGTTGCGAAAACTGGAAGCCCGGTCGCCATCGCCTCCAACATTGAATTGGGAATGCCTTCCTGATTCCCATCGCTTCCGGTTTCGCTGGGATGCAAAAAAATGTGCGACCCATAATAAATCTCGCGCAATTTCTCCGCCGTCACGAATCCAGGCAGAGCCACCCGATCGTCGATCTTGAGTTTGCACGTCAATTCTTCGAGCTCGCGCAGCATCGGGCCTTCCCCGGCAATGGTCAGTGTAGCGTTCGGATAATGTGAGAGAAAAGTTGTGAACGCGTGAAGCGTCGTCGCCAGACCTTTCTTCTCGATCAAGCGACTTGCTTGGACCAAACGCCATTTGCCATTCGTCGGAAATTCGCGCTCCCGAAATGGAAATTCATTCAGTGGAATGCCGGTGCGGACGATGTCGATTTTGTTTTCTTCACAGCCAAGCTCGACCACCGCGCGCTGCAACGACGCGGAGCGGACGAAGACTCGGGTGACGGCGTCCAGCATCTCCTTCGTCGCCTTCCGATACGCGGGCTTCTCCATATCGACCAAGACATCGGCGCCGTGAAAAGAAACGATGCTTGGTTTCGACCATGTCCGGATCAAGGGCAAGAGATGGACGGCAATGTGTCCGAAGAAAATGTGCAGAAGCTGGGCGTTCTGGCGATTCAGAACCTCAATCAAGCTGCGCAGTTCTGCCGCTGAAATCTGCCAGGGCTTGTTTCGAATTTGTCGGAACCAGAAACGCCGCAAAAAATGCAGGGATGGTTTTGCGACGATGTCGATCTTATCGAACGGAAACAGGTCCGCATTTTCACGCTTCTGCGCGATGACGATTGGGCGAAGGCGGCGGAGGCCGGTTATTTGCCGGTAGATGTGCAGCATCTCCGGCTTGAGAAACGTCGCGCAATAAAAGGCGGCGACCGGCTGCGGATCAGTTGAGTCGTTCAATGTTTGGAATCAAACATCGAACAGCAAACATCAAAAATTAATTGTGAAGAGCTTGATCCCTTTCCACTTTCCGGTGTCGGGATCGAGCACCACGCTGTCTTCGGCTTTTCCGTATTGGGGCGGCGCCTTTGGATTTAACATCTGAAATGGATTTCCGCCTCGCGCGGCGCGCGGAAGAACGCCGTCCGTATTTTCCTTGCGGAGAGGCGGCGGAGTTGGAGACGGCGCGGCACGTCCGCGAGTCTTGGCGGTGAACGTTTTCGACGTTTTCTTTTGCGTTTGCGGCGACTGCGCAAGAACCAAGCTCGCGAAGGCGACAAAAATTCCGAACGTCACGAGCCTCTTCATCACTATTTCTCCGGTTAAGGGTCTTGCCGGTTACACTCCTCCGGCACACAATTGTCAAGATAAATGGATTATCTGGAAAAAGCGAGGCGCGTCTTTGACGTCGAAATTGTCGAGCTGCAGCGGCTGCGCCAGCGGTTGGGCGACGATTTCACGCGCGCGGTCGGATTGATCAAAGACGCGGTGGATGCACGCGGCAAAGTGGTCGTGATCGGCGTCGGTAAATCGGGGCATATTGGCGGCAAGATCGCGTCAACGCTGACCAGCACGGGATCGCCCGCCGTCGTTCTCGATTCATTGAACGCCCTGCATGGCGACCTCGGCATGGTCGCGGATGGCGATGTCGTCCTCGCTTTGAGTGCGAGCGGCGAAACCGAAGAACTGGTGCGCATCTTGCCGGCGATCGCGCGGTTTCAAGTCAAAATCATTGCCATCTGCGGCGATTCCGATTCCACGCTCGCGAAAAACGCGCACGTCGTTCTCGACGTAAAGGTCGAGCAGGAAGCTTGTCCATTGAATCTGGCGCCGACTTCGAGCACGACGGCAATGCTGGCGCTCGGCGATGCGATCGCGATGGTTTTGTTGGAAGCGCGCGGATTTAAGAAGGAAGATTTTGCGAAGTTTCATCCCGGTGGAAAAATTGGGCGCAGTTTGCTCATGCGCGTGCAGCAGGTGATGCGACCGCGCGAATCAATGGCGGTCGTTCCGCCAACCGCGACCGTGCGCGACGTACTCAAAGCCATGACCAGCGTACGCGCTGGCGCAGCCGTAGTGGCGGGCGAAGATCGACAACTACTCGGGATTTTCACACACGGCGATTTCGCGCGGCATTTTCAGTCCGACCCGAAAGTGGGCGAACGTTTGGTGGCGGACCTGATGACCTTGAATCCGGTCACTGTCCATAAAGACAAGCTCGCAGTCGAGGTTCTCAAATTGCTCGAGACCCACCGGATCGACGATCTCGTCGTCGTTGATGACGACAAAGTGCCGGTTGGAGTGGTCGACTCGCAGGACCTCACCCGCTTGAAGTTGCTCTGAGCGGGTGTAGAGTCCGCGCTCCGTTTCCCTCACCTCTCAACCATCAACCTTTAACTTTTGTTTATGGCCGCAGCTAACGATCTCCGCCGGGGAATGGCGATAAAATACAATGGCAACGCCGCCATTGTGCTCGAAGTGCATCATCGCACCCCCGGAAATTTACGCGCCTTTGTCCAGGCCATCATCCGTTATATCAACACCGGCAAAAGCGCCGACGTCCGCTTCGGTTCCACCGACAAGGTCGAGCTGGTCGATATCGAGCGAAAACAACTCGAGTTCAGTTACAAGGATCACAACGGCTATCATTTCATGGACCCGGAAACCTACGATACCGTTACCTTGCAGGAGAATTTGATCGGCGAAGGACGCGATTATCTCGTCGAAAATCTTTCCGTCCAAGTCCTCTACGCCGAGGGCAAACCGGTCCAGATCGAAATGCCGGCGTCGGTGAATTTAAAAGTCGTCGAATCAGCCGAAGGCCTGCGCGGCGATACCGCCAGCAATGTGACCAAGCCGGCTAAACTCGAGACCGGAAAAACCATCAACGTTCCGCTCTTCATCAAAGAAGGCGAGACGATCAAGATCGACACCCGCACCGGCGCCTACA
>CATPAT010000205.1 GCA_955652155.1 uncultured Chthoniobacterales bacterium
TGGTGGGAGATGTCGATGCAGAGAAAGTGTGTCAGCAGCTTACCGAATTTTTCAAGGCATATCCGGAGAAATCACTCAAGCCGGTCTTCATTCCTGAGGAACCGCCCCAACTGGGCCGGCGGGAAGTGCACCAGGAATTTGCCACCGAACTGACGCATCTCTCGCTTGCCTGGCACATTCCGGAGGTCACGCACCCGGACGTTCCCGCAATCGATCTTCTCTCGACCATTCTTGGCGATGGGCGCAGTTCGCGCTTGTACCGGCGCGTGCGGGAAGAAGCCGGTCTGGTCTACCGGATATCGGCGTTCTCCTACACGCCGGGCGATCCAGGCTTGTTTGGCATCGATGCCACTCTCGATCCAAAGAAACGCGAAGCAGCGGAGCAATTGGTCTTGCGCATCATTGACGAGGTGAAGCAAGCCGGCGTCACGGCAGAGGAGTTGATGAAAGCAAAGAAAATGTCGCTTAGTCATCATCTCGGCGCCCTTACCACGATGCGCGGCCAGGCTTCCGATATGGGCTCGAATTGGTTGCTCACGCGCAATCTCAATTTTAGCCGGGATTATCTCGACGCCGTCCAGAAGGTAACGCTCGATGACATTAAGCGAGTCGCCGCACATTACCTGACGAACCAAAACCTCACGGTCGTATCGTTGAATCCCAAAGGTTCGCTGCTCGCAAAAGCCGAGGCCGCGAAACCCGTCAGCGCAGGTGAGGTTCAAAAATTCGAGCTCTCGAATGGATTGCGAATTCTCGTCCGCGAAGATGCGCGCCTGCCGCTGGTTGCGATGGGCGCCGTTTTCCGCAGCGGCCTTCTCGCCGAGACCGCGCAAACGAATGGTATTACGCGCTTAATGACGAAGGTGCTGTTGAAAGGAACCAAAACGCGCACCGCCGAACAGATTGCAAGCCAGATCGAAGCAGTTGGTGGCTCTATCTCGAGCGAGGCGGGCAACAATAGCTTCAGTGTTTCGCTCGATGTCACGAGGCCCGATGTGAAATTAGGCGTCGAGTTGTTCTCGGATGTATTACTCAACGCGACAATGCCGGAAAAGGCGATTGCGCGCGAAAAAGAAATCCAAATCGCTGCGATCAAACAGGAGGAAGAGCAGTTGACGACTGTGGCGCGCAACATTTTGCGGCAAGCGCTTTTCACGCAGCATCCTTACTCTCTGCGTGCAAATGGTTCGGTCGATTCGGTCCAGCGGTTGACTCAAAAAGATCTGCTCGAATTTCGGGATCGTTATCTGGTGGCGAAAAACGGCGTCGTTTTTGTTTTTGGCAATGTGGACACAGCGGAGGTCAAGCAGCTTTTCGAGCAGGCGCTTGGTGGGATGAAACCCGGTGCGCTCGCCTTGACGGACGCGCAGCCGGCCGCGCCACTCAGCAAAACCGAGGCGGTCGAAAGCCGGAAAGAGAAAGCGCAAGGCGTGATCATGGACGGATATCGCAGCGCAGATATTTTTAGTGCGGATCGATACGCGCTGGAACTAATTGATGAGGCGAGCAGCGATCTCGGCTCGCGCTTTTTCATTCGTATTCGCGAGCAAATGGGACTGGCCTATTACGTGGGTGCGAGCCAGATGCAAGGCCTGGTGCCAGGACTTTTCGCATTTTATCTTGGAACCGATCCGCAAAAGATCGAGCCAGTGAAAACGGCGTTGCTCGATGAAATCCGCAAGCTCGCAAGTGATGGTCTTACGAATGAAGAACTGGCGCGCGCGAAAAAGAAATTGATCGGGCAGCAGCAGATTGCGAATCAGAGCAACGATTCATTCGGCTACCAATGCGCGCTGGACGAACTCTACGGACTTGGGTTCAATTATTACAAATCGCTCGAGCACGGTGTCGAGGCAATCTCGCTCGACGATATTAAGCGTGTGACCGCGAAATATTTTCGCGATCAACCTTATGTTCTTGCCACGGTGCGACCGCCAGATGGCTCCGCAGCCGCGAAACAGAAGTGAGCCATGGCTGAAGTCCAGACCAGCATACAGAGCGGCGAGCTTTCGCAACGCTTCATCGAGTTCGTCATGATGCATGCACAAAATGCCGCTCTGTTTCTCGGCCAGATTCCAAATCCAAAAACCGGCGAAGGCGAAGTAAATCTGGAGCTGGCGAAGATGTTCATCGATCAATTGGCGATGATTCAGGAAAAAACGCGGGGAAATCTGACGAACGAAGAGGCCACCGTGCTACGCAACGCGCTTTCCAATTTGCAGATGGCGTATGTCGAAGTTGCCCAGAAAACGCCTGGGGCCGCGACGCCTACCCCAGGTGCGAAGCCGGAACAGCAGCCTGCCTCTTCACAGACCACGGCCGAAGAACCTCCAAAAACATCCGAGCCAATCTCGACTCCGCCTTCGAGCGAGCCGGAGTCAAAAAAGAAATTCACGAAGAGCTACGGATCTTGATCTGTAGCGGCGCTATATGAGCGCCGCATTAATTCAACCGACGGCCATAGACCGCCGCCACCGTTTCGGCTTGCGTATTTAACTAAGTGCATGCCTCAGCAAAAAACGCTCGCGAAGACAAAAAGAAGATTTCCGATCTTAAGATCGTCACTGATGGGACTGAAGCGGCGGAAGAAGCCGGCTTGCGTTATGTGAGCGACGATCAGCCGGGCTACACACGCCAGCGAACGGGTGACGAGTTCGAATACTTCGACATGGAAGGAGGGCGGATTTCCGACGAACAACGGCTCTTGCGCATTAGGCGGCTGGCCATTCCTCCGGCCTGGAGTGATGTGTGGATTTGTCCATTACCAAATGGACACATCCAGGCGACCGGGCGAGACGCCCGTAGGCGCAAACAATATCGTTACGACGATCGTTGGCGCGAAATGCGCGATGAAAACAAATACGAACGAATTGTTTCGTTTGGGAAAA
>CATPAT010000206.1 GCA_955652155.1 uncultured Chthoniobacterales bacterium
GAAACAGAAAGTGCCGACCAAACGGACTCCAGCGCTGAAAGCAAGGAGAGCAGCGCTTCGGACGAGTCCGAGGACACGACTGAAGAATCAAAGGATGAAAATTCGAAATGGCAGAGCGCAACCGACGTGCCAGACGAGGTGCTCGAGCAAGCCAAGCCCGTCGAATTCACAGCCATTCCTTCGGAAAAAGCGCAAGATCGACAACATGCCTTTCGAGTGCGGGTCGAAACTGATGGCGAGCTTTACATTCGCGTCGCCAAAGGCGTTCGCGCGTTTGGCGATTATCCGCTCGCGGAAGATTACAACGCCGTCGTGGCGGTGCCCGAGCTTCCGCGCGAAGTGCAGATCCAGAGCCAGGGCGGATTGCTCGCGCTAAGCGGAGAGAGGAAATTGTCGATCCGCTCGCGCGGCTTGTCGGCGATCGAGTACGAAATCGCTCGCGTTGCAACTACTCAGATCAATCACCTTGTCAGCCAGACGGGAGGCAAATTCGAGGACCCGGAGTTTCACGAACCGAGTTTGTTCAACAAAGAAAACATTTCGCGAATCGCAGTCCAGCACCAGCCGATCGCTCTCGAAAATAAATGGAAAGCTAATTATTCGGCCTTCGATTTTTCCGAACAACTGCGTAAACCATCGGACGGCGGGAGCGAGCGCGGACTTTTCTTTTTGATCGCGCGCGGATGGGACCCAGCCAAGAACAAACCGATCACGTCAGTCAAGGATAGCCGGTTCCTACTCGTGACCGACGTCGGAATTCTAACAAAGAAGAACACCGATGGCGGCAGCGACGTGTTCCTGGTGTCGGTCAAGACCGGCAAACCAATCAGCGGCGCGACGGTTGAAATTCTGGGCAAGAACGGCGTTCCGATTCAAACATCGAACACTGCCGCGGACGGGCACTGCACTTTCCCGTCCGTTGAAAAATCGGAGCGTGAGAAATCGCCGGTCGCGTTTGTGGCCCGCAACGGCGACGACATCGCGTTCATGCCGTTCGCACGTGAAGACCGCGTGCTGAATTTCTCGCGGTTCGAAACCGACGGCGCGCAGAATATCGGACCCGAAGGACTCGATGCCTTTGTCTTCACCGAGCGCGGCGTCTATCGGCCGGGCGACGAGATTCACATCGGTCTGGTGGTCAAACAGCGCAACTGGCGCGGCAATCTCAAAGGCCTGCCCATCGAAACCGAAGTCGTCGATGCTCGCGACCTGAAGGTGCAAACCAAAAAGGTAACACTCTCGGAAAGCGGCTTTGTCGAACTGAACTACCAAACCGCGAACGAATCGCCGACCGGCGTTTACACGATCAACGTCTATCTCGTTAAGAACAATAAGCGCGGCACGCTGCTTGGATCGACAACCGCGAGCGTCAAAGAATTCCTGCCCGATCGGATGAAGATTGAAACGCGTCTTTCCAAAGGGACGCCGCGCGGCTGGGTTAACCCAAACGACATGCGCGCCTCGATCGCGCTCGCTAATCTTTACGGCACGCCGGCAACCGACCGGCGCGTGACCGGCAAGGTCGAGCTCGCGCCGGCGGAATTTTCGTTTCCAGAATTTAAGGACTTCACCTTTTTCGATCCGCTCATCGACGAAAAGAAAACTCGGACCGAGCAAACAATCGATCTCGGCGAAAAGAAAACCGACAACGACGGACACACGGAGTTTGAGTTGCAGCTCGAACGATTCGCGGATTCGACCTACTCGATGCGCTTCATCGCCGAAGGCTTCGAAGGTGAAGGCGGTCGCAGTGTGACTGGCTACGTTAACGCCCTGGTCTCGGCCTTGCCTTACGTGATCGGGTACAAGGCCGAGGGCGATCTTCGTTACATCGACGCGAACAAGCCGCGCGCGCTCGACCTGATCGCGGTTGATCCGCAGCTCAACCGGATCGCGGTCGAAAATGTGACACTCAACGTGATCGCGCAGGAATACGTCTCGGTGCTCAAGAAACAGGAGAACGGCAATTACGTTTACGAATCGGTCCTGCGGGAGCGACCGACGAAATCGGAAAAGATCGTAGTTGCGGCCGGCGGTTTGCATTACGCGCTGCCAACCACGGAGCCCGGCGATTATGTTCTCGAGTTGCGCGACGATCAGAACCGCACCCTAAGCAAGCTGCATTTTTCTGTCGTTGGTCAGGGGGCGACTGCGCGCTCGCTGGAAAAGAATGCCGAACTGGAGATCAAGCTCGACCGAAAGCAATACAACGCGGGCGATGACATCGCGATCAGCATTGTTGCGCCGTACGCCGGGAGCGGTCTCATCACGATCGAACGTGAAAAAGTCTACACCTACAGCTGGTTTCAAACGAATACCGCCAGCAGCATCCAGCACATCCACCTGCCCGAAGGCTTCGAAGGCAGCGGATACGTCAACGTTGCTTTCGTGCGCGCGCTCGATTCCAAGGAAGTTTTCGTCAGCCCGCTCAGTTACGGCGTTGTCCCGTTCACAGCGAACGTCGAAAAGCGCCGCCTCAAGATCGACATCCAAACCGCGGCCACCGTCAAACCCGGAGACGGATTGCGCATCGGTTACAAAACCGATCGTCCGTCGAAGATCGTCATTTTTGCGGTCGACCAGGGAATTTTGCAGGTCACTGATTACAAAACGCCGAACCCGCTCGCGTATTTCTTCCGCAAATGCGCGCTCGGCGTCGAGACCGCGCAGATTGTCGATCTTATCATCCCGGAATTTTCGCTGCTCCGCTCGCTTTCCGCTTTCGGGGGAGACGGCGGCGAAATGCAGAGATTGAATCCATTCAAGCGGGTCACCGAAAAGCCGGTCGTATTTTGGTCCGGCATTCTTGACGCGGACAGCACAGCTCGCGAAGTGACTTACAACGCGCCCGATTTTTTTGACGGGACATTGAAAATAATGGCGATCGGGGTTTCAAGTGAGACAACCGGATCGAGTGATCGCGACGCGCTCATTCGCGGACCGTTCGTAATCACGCCGAGCGTGCCGGTGCTGGCGGATCCCGGGGATGAATTTGAAGCCGGAGTCACCGTTGCAAACAACGTCGAGGGCTCGGGCGCGGGGGCCGAAATCGAGCTGCGCGCGGAAACTTCGGTGCAACTGTCGATCAAAGGTCAGTCAACACAAAAGTTGCGGATCGCAGAAGGACGCGAACAAAGCGTGACATTCCGATTTCACGTGAACGACGCGCTCGGCTCCGGCGAAATCAAATTCACCGCCAGTCGGAACGGAACCGAAACGCATCGCCGCGCGACACTCAGCGTCCGCCCGCCCGTTCCCTATGTGACCGATGTTCGGAGCGGCAATTTCAAAAAAGGCAGCGCCGACGTTCCGATTAAACGCGCGATTTACTCGGAGTTTGCCAAACGAGACGCAGCCCTCTCCGCGCTGCCACTCGGTCTGGCCCATGGTCTCGATGCTTACCTGAAGAATTTTCCGCACGGGTGCAGCGAGCAACTCACCAGCGGCGCATTTTGCCGACTCATGCTGGCCGATGAAGTCGATTTTGGACTGAATCGCGCCGAAGTGAATACTCAGCTCGAAAAAGTTTTCGCTGTTTTGCGCCGCCGCCAAAACGATCAAGGCGCTTTCGGCTACTGGGCGCCGGAAACCGGCGAGCACATCAGTTTCAATTCCACTTATGTGATGGATTTCTTGAGCGAGACGAAGGCCGCCGGCTTTCCGCCGCCCGCCGACATGTTCGCGAGCGGATTGCGCAATTTGCAAAAGATGGTTGCACGCCAACCATCAGACATCATCGATGCGCGCAGAGTTGCCTACGCGATTTATGTGCTCACGCGCGAAGGCGTCATCACAACCAATTACATTCTTAATTTGCGCGATTACCTCGACAAGAATCACGAGGACGAGTGGCAAAACGATTTGACCGGCGTTTATCTGGCCGGTGCGCTCAAACTTCTCCACAAAGACAAGGACGCGGAAAGTTTGATCGAGAAGTTCAAGATCGACAATAAGACGAAACGAGAATACGACGATTTTTGTCAGCCACTGGGCGCGAATTCGCAGTATGTCTCGGTCGTGGCGCGCCAATTTCCGGCGAGACTCAAGAAAATTTCAGCCGCCGAGTTTGAGCAAATCCTGCGGCCGATTGGAGACGGTGAATTCAACACCCTCTCGGCTGCTTATGCGGTGCAGGCATTGAAAGCGTATTCACACGCAATCGCGCAAAATCTTCCCCAATTAACGATCGCCGAGATGCACCCGGACAAACATGAGGTCAGCTTAACGAGCGGCGCGAAGTTGCTGCAACGATCCGCATTCTCCAAAGATGCGACTGCGCTTCGCTTCAAAAGCGATGGGCCGGTCGGCGGAATCGGTGCGTTTTATCAGGTGGTCGAGGCTGGATTCGATCGACATGCTCCGGATAAACCGGTTACCGCCGGATTAGAAGTCTTTCGTGAATTACTCGACAAAGACGACAAGCCGGTCACGCGCACGAAGCTTGGCCAACCGATTCACGTCCGTCTGCGCGTCCGCAGTCTGAAGGACGAAACGTTTACCAACGTCGCGATTGTGGATCTTTTGCCTGGAGGATTTGAAGTTGTCGGTTCATCGTTGCAGCCGGGCGTCTCTTCAACCAACGGAATCGATTATGTCGATGTCCGGGAAGATCGCGCGGTATTTTTCGGGACCGCGTCCGGCAGCGTCCTCGAAATCAATTACCAAATTAAATCGTCCAACCGCGGAGAATTCGTCGTTCCGCCGGTATTCGCCGAGTCGATGTACGAGCGCAAGGTGAAGGGCCTCGGCGTCGGTGGAAAAATCAGTGTCACGGAGTGACCATGCGCCGTCTCCTCTTTAAACGTTCCCTGGTCGCACTCGCGAGTTGCATCGCTGTCATCGGTTGCGGTTGGCTCTTACTGCCGAAACCGCCGTTGCTCGACGGCATTTCATTTTCGCAATCCGTACGCGATCGAAATGGCAACCTCCTTCGTCTCACTCTCACGTCGGACCAGAAATTTCGGATCTGGACTCCGTTGCGTGACATTTCGCCGGAGCTGATCGATGCAACGCTTCGATACGAAGACAAATATTTTGCCCGACATCCGGGCGTGAATCCGATTGCGCTGCTTCGCTCGGGAATTGGCCTGCTGCGCGGCGAAACGCGCACCGGAGCATCGACAATTACCATGCAACTGGCGCGATTACGTTTTCATCTCCAAACCCGAACGCCAAGCGGGAAATTGATTCAGATCGTGCGCGCACTCGAGCTGGAGCGGCATTATTCGAAATCCGAAATTTTAGAAGCGTATCTCAATCTCGCACCCTACGGGCGCAACATCGAAGGCATCGACGCCGCCAGTGAGATCTACTTTGGCAAGACCGCGGCGCATTTGACGCGACCGGAATCAATTTCGTTGAGTGTCATTCCGCAGAGCCCGACGCGACGCGCCTTGTATGCCGGCCGAGAGAATCGGTCGCTCAATGCTGCGCAGGACAATTGGTACGACCGCGCCAAGGTCGATATGCAACTGTCCGCCCGACAATTCAGCGCGCGCGCGGAAACGGAGCGGAAGTTCCTTGCGCCACACTTTGTTCAGCACGTTTTGGCCACGGAAAAGGGACGTGATGGAATTGTCACTACACTCGATCTGAAAAAGCAGGAACTGATCGAACGGCGAATGGCGGATTACATCCGCGGAAATCACAATCGCGGAATTCAAAATGCCGCCGCGCTACTTGTCGATGTCCGAACGATGGATGTGTTGGCGCAGGTTGGTTCCGCCGATTTCTTCAACGCCGAAATTCAGGGACAAGTAGACGGAACGCGGAGTCCGCGCTCCCCCGGTTCCACTCTCAAACCGTTCATCTACGCGCTCGCACTCGACCAAGGGTTGATTCATCCATTGTCGATCCTGGCAGACGCGCCGCGCAGTTTCGGCGATTACAATCCGGAAAATTTCGATCGCGAATTTCTTGGGCCGATTCGCGCGAGCGATGCGCTCGCTCGCAGCCGCAATCTTCCCGCGGTCGAATTGGCATCGCAGCTTTCGCATCCGACGCTTTACGAATTTCTGCGCGGCGCCGGAGTCGCATTGCCGCGCTCCGAATCGCTTTATGGATTGGCGCTCCCGCTCGGTGGCGCGGAAATCAAGATGGAAGACCTCGCCCGACTTTACGCGGCGCTCTCCAACAACGGCGAGCTGTGTCCACTCCGGCGCAAGGCCGGCGACCCAGTGCCTGGACACGGCCATCAAATCGTCACTCCGGAAGCCGCGTTCCTTACGCTCGAAATGCTGAACGTCCCGCGACCTGAGATTAATTATGCGGATTCAGGTAACGTCGCGGCCGTTTTCTGGAAAACGGGGACGTCGCACGGTTTTCACGACGCGTGGTCGATCGCAGTTTTCAATCATTACGTGCTCGCGGTCTGGATCGGAAATTTCGATGGCAAACCGAATCCGGCATTCATCGGGCGCTCGGCCGCCGCGCCCCTCTTATTTCAAATCATCGACAGTCTTCGGGCGAGCCGGCCGGAGCGATGCGAGCCGCACCTTCCGCCACCGGGCGCGAATTTGAAGCGAGTCGAATTTTGCGCAGTGTCGGGCGATTTACCGGAGGCCCACTGCACGCACCGCGTCGAGGGTTGGTTCATTCCCGGAATTTCACCGATTAAGACGTGCGATGTGCATCAGGAAATACTGGTCGACGTTGCCACCGGTCTGCGGGTTCCGATCGATGACGGAACGCGACAGCTCCGACGCGACGTTTACGAATTCTGGCCGAGCGATCTGCTGAGACTTTTCGAGCGCGCGGGTGTGGCGCGCCGGCTGCCACCTCCGTTTTTGCCCGGAACCGAGTCGGACCTGGCGGCGCGCATGGGAAACCCGCCGCGAATTACGTCCCCTACCGGTGGACACGATATCTTTTTCGCATCGTCGAACGCGATTCCGCTGCGCGCAAAGACCGATGCGGACGTGCGCGAGATTTATTGGTTCGCCGACAAGACTTTCATCGGAAAATCCAATGTGACAGAAATGCTGACCTGGAAATCAACGCCGGGCGATTATCAGTTGACCGCGCTCGACGATCACGGCCGTTCAACATCGTGTAATGTGACCGTGCGCTGAGAGTGTTGTAGCTGCCGCCGTCTCTGGCGGCAGATTTTATAGAACTGCCGATGGTGACATCGGCAGCTACAACATTTCCGTTGAACAGCTCATCCGCCGACAGCAGCGTTACGCTCCATGTCGCGCCAATATACACTGCACGCCGCAAGATCGACATCGATCCATATCGATTACGCGGCGGAGTTGAATGAGCAGCAGCTTGCGGCCGTCACTGCCCAGCCCGGGCCGCAGTTGATCATCGCCGGCGCCGGTTCAGGCAAAACGCGCACCCTGACCTATCGCGTCGCTTACCTGCTCGAGAACGGGATCGACCCGCGAAATATTTTGCTACTCACGTTCACCAACAAGGCTGCGCGACAAATGCTCGATCGGGTCGCGAACTTGCTGCCAATCGACGCGAGCGGACTTTGGGGCGGAACATTTCATTCCGTAGGGAACCGAATGTTGCGACGCCACGGCGGCGCGCTCGGATACAACAGCGGATTCACGATCATGGACCGCGAAGATCAGAAAGACTTGATCAATACCGTGGTCGCGAGCGCGGGGATTGATCCGAAGGAGATCCGTTTCCCGAAAGGCGACGTGCTCGCCGAGATTTTCAGTTTCGTCGTGAACACCGAGACGGCGCTGGAAGAACTACTCGCCGAAAAGTTCCCTTATTTTCTGCCGCTGCTCGAAAAAATCACCGACGTCCATGGGCGCTACGAGAAAAAGAAGAAGGCGACCAATTCGGTCGATTTCGATGATCTGCTCGAGAAGACATTGTCGATGCTGCAAAAGCACGAGAACATCGCCTCATTTTATCGGCGTCAATTTCAATTCATCCTGGTCGACGAATATCAGGACACAAACAAAATTCAGGCCGATTTGATCGACCTGCTCGCGCGCGAACATCGCAACGTCATGGTCGTCGGCGACGATGCGCAATCGATCTATTCCTGGCGTGGCGCCAATTTCCAAAACATCCTCGAATTTCCGAAACGTTATCCTGATGCGAAGGTTTTTAAGATCGAGATGAATTACCGGAGCGTGCCGGAAATCCTCCAAGTCGCGAACGCGGCCATCGCCGCGAACGTTGACCAGTTTCAAAAAAATCTACAGCCGACACGCGAATCGGCCGCGGCGAAGCCGGCTGTGGTTGCGCTAAATGACGGTAGCGAGCAGGCGAAGTTTATCGCGCAACGAATTCTCGAATTGCGCGATGAAGATATCGATCTTAACGAGATCGCCGTGCTGTATCGGGCACATTATCACGCACTCGAACTGCAATTGGAGCTCTCGCGGCGCGGAATCCCCTACCAAATCACGAGCGGCATCCGCTTTTTCGAGCAAGCGCACATTAAGGATGTGATCTCGTTCATTCGGTTGGTCGCCAATCCGCGCGATGAAGTCGCATTTAAACGAATGGTGAAGTTGCTTCCCGGCATCGGGAACCGGAGCGCCGAAAATCTTTGGAACGCATGGGACAAATCGTTGAATGAGCGCGGCGAGATCACGTCGTTTAGCGAACGTTTACTGGCGACGAGCGTGAGCGCGAAATCGAAGAAGCATTGGACCCAGCTCGCGCACACCCTCGATGAGATCGCTCCCGGCGGACAACCGAATCCGCCCTCAGAGATGATTACGTCGGTAGTCGAAGCAATCTACGACGATTACGCGAAAGTGAACTTCACCAATTATGAACTGCGACGTGAAGATTTGAACCAGCTGGCCGCCTTTGCGCGCCAGTTCAAAGATCTGAATGAATTTCTGTCACAGCTCGCGCTGATCAGCAACGTCGACGCGGAAGCGGCCCCGAACCAGACCGCCGACAAGGAAGCGGTCAATCTTTCGACCGTGCATCAGGCCAAAGGGCTCGAGTTTCAAACCGTGTTCGTGATCTGGCTGACCGACGGAATGTTTCCGAGCAGTCGCTCAATGGATGACCGGAAAGATTTGGAAGAAGAGCGGCGTTTGTTTTACGTCGCGATTACGCGGGCCAAGGATGAGCTTTATCTCACCTATCCGCACATGCGTTTGACCGGCGGTTACGGCGACGTTTTCCAGCGGCCATCGCGATTTTTGAAAGAAATTCCGAACAAACTCGTCGAAGACTGGCAGGTGAGCCGGAGCTGACGCTCCGAAATGACCAAGCACGAATGTCGAATGTCGAAACAATGACGAAGTCCGTGCCGAGCTGTCTGGTCATTTGGTCATTTGAGCTTCATTCGTCATTCGTCATTCGTCATTCGTCATTTTTGTGATGCAGCTTTCTCCGGAGAAAAAGATCGCGGGAGTACTTGCACCGCTGTTCGGGCTGCGGAGCGAGAACGATCTCGGGATCGGCGACGTCGCGGTCTTGCGCGAGTTCATCGATTGGGCGGCCGAAATCGGATTCAAGCTCGTGCAGCTTTTGCCAATCAACGAGATGGGCGTCGACAACAGCCCCTACAACGCGATCAGCGCGATAGCGATTGAACCGACGACACTCCATCTGGCGCCCGGTTCGCCCGAGGATCTAACGCGCAACGATTACGAGGCCGCGCTCGTCGATGTCGATCTTACGAAACTTCGCCACGGAGCGGTCAGATACGGACCGGTCAAAAAACTAAAGCGCCGTTTGCTCGAGAAAGCGTTCGTAAACTTCTCTGCGCATGCGTCGCAAGATCGACAATCGACGTTTCGACATTTCTGCGATCAGGAGGCCGCCTGGCTTGATGATTACGCGTTCTTTCGCGCGCTCGTCGAAGAGAACGGTGAGAGCGAAGCGTGGGACAAGTGGCCGCCGGAGCATCAACACATCGAGACAGCGCGGGCCTGGCTTGAGCGACAGCCTTCGAAAAAGAAAAAACATTTCCGTGAGCGCGAAAACTTCTTCCGTTACGTCCAGTGGATCGCGAGCGAGCAGTGGTCGGCGATCAAAGCCTACGCCGAAGGACGCGGCGTCGCACTGATGGGCGACATTCCCTTCGGCGTGAATTATTACAGCGCGGACGTTTTCGCGCGGCCGGATGAATTTGCGCATGACTGGTGCGGTGGCGCGCCGCCGGAATCCCATTTTAAGGACGATCAGTTCACTCAGAAATGGGGACAAAACTGGGGAATCCCAATTTTTCACTGGGACATGATGCGTCGCCGGAATTTCGATTGGTGGCGGCAACGTGTTCGCAGCATCCGGCGCAGCTTCCATCTTTTTCGCATCGATCACGTGCTCGGCTTCTACCGCATCTACGCCTTTCCCTGGCGTCCGCGGCGGAACAAGAAATTTCTTCCACTGGAATGGGACCAAATGCTCGAGCGAACCGGAGGTCGAGCGCCGCATTTCCATCCGCGGGATGATTCGAACCCGGACAATTGCGAAGCGAATCGAAAGGAAGGTGAGAATTACCTTCGCGCGGTCCTGGAAGAATCTGACGATGTGCGCGTCATCGGCGAAGACCTCGGCACAGTGCCTGATTACGTTCGTCCGAGTTTGCGTTCGTTAGGTGTAGCCGGCTTCAAAATTCCTCAGTGGGAATTTTATCACGGCCGCGTCACGCCCGGCGCGGAATACGAGCGACTCTCCGTCGCCACTTACGCGACGCACGATCACAAGCCAATGCGCGCACTGTGGGAAGAGGCATTCGAGCACCCAACACTAACATCCGATCAAGCGCGCAGTGAACTCGAAAAGATCGCGACCTTCACCGGATTCACCCGCACGAGCGAGCAGATCGATTTCGAACGCGACTTTTACCCGGCGATGATGGAAGGGCTTCTCCAAAGTGAATCGTGGATCGCAATTGTGATGATTACCGATCTCCTCGCGCGCAAATATCGCTTCAATATTCCGGGAACAGCGGCGAGCTCGAACTGGGTGCGCCGAATGCAACGCAGTGTGTCGCAGCTGCGCTCGAGTCCAAAAGAGCGGAAGCGAATGCAATTAATTCGGACGCTTCTTGAGAAAAGCGGAAGGGTCTAGCCACAGATGAACACAGATTTCACAGATAACATTGCCTGCTGTCACGAACGTCATCTACCGTTACCTGACGCTCCGCGTCTTCCTCTCCGTGCGAGGGAGAGGATTGAGGTGAGGGTCATCAAAATCTGTGTAAATCTGTGGCAAGGAAATCTGTATGAAGTCTCCGATTAAAGTCGCCGTCACTGGGGCTGCCGGACAAATCGGCTACTCGCTCCTCTTCCGCATCGCTTCCGGCGAAATGTTTGGCGCTGATCAACCGATCACATTGCATCTTATCGAGATCCCCGCCGCGCTCGGTGCGCTTGAAGGCGTCGTCATGGAATTGCACGACTGCGCGTTTCCGTTGCTGCAATCAATCGTGCCGACGGCCGATCTCGACGAAGGTTTTCGCGATATCAACTGGGCGCTGCTGGTCGGCAGCGTTCCGCGCAAGGCTGGAATGGAGCGAAAAGATCTTCTTGGGATCAACGGCAAGATTTTTGTCGGCCAGGGCCAGGCCATTGAACGAAACGCGTCTGCCGACGTACGCGTCCTTGTGATTGGAAATCCGTGCAACACCAATTGCTTGATCGCGATGAACAACGCCAAGGAAATTCCGCAGCATCGCTGGTTTGCTATGACGCGATTGGACGAAAACCGCGCCCGGGCGCAACTGGCGCACAAAGCCGGTGTGGAAATC
>CATPAT010000207.1 GCA_955652155.1 uncultured Chthoniobacterales bacterium
AATGGCTCTTCACTGACTTGGCGGAGCCCAATCGAAACCGAATTTCCAAAAAACAATGTTGCGCGCGCCGACTTTTTCCCGTGTGGGCGCGGAAAAGCGGCGCCGACGGTGATTATGCTTCACGCGTTGATGTCGGCGACGCATATCGGTTATCGGCGATGGGCGGCCCGATTCAATGAGCTTGGATGGAACGCGTGTTTTGTTCACTTGCCGTATCACTACTCGCGCGTGCCGCGCGGCCACTGGAACGGCGAGCTCGCGATCACAGCCGACCTGATTCGAAATGCCGAAGGTTTGCGACAAGGAGTAATCGAAGTGCGCCAACTGATCGGCGCATTGCGCGACCACGGTTATAGCGAATTCGGAATCCTCGGGACGAGCTACGGTGGGTGGATCGGTGCTTTACTCGCAATGGTCGAGCGCGATTTGCGATTCGTCGCGCTGATGTGCCCGATCGTGAATGTCGAACACGCAATTTGGCAAAATCCCGGAACGGCATTCATGCGGCGCGAATTACGTCGCGCGAAGATCGCACCCGAATTGGTGGCGCGGCATTTTCATCTCAGCTCGCCGCTGCACAATGAACCGGCGTGCGACCCGGCGCGCGTGCTCTTTGTTTCGGGTGATTTCGATTTGATCGCGCGACCAGCCGACATCGACGCGATTCAGCAAAAATGGCGCGGCTCCGAATTGCTACGGGTCCCGCAAGGCCATTTCGGTTACCGAGTGATGCGCGAAACAGTCACGCGCCTGAAGGAGCGCGGGTTTTAGTCCAGATCGAGATAATCGTACCAATGCATCGCGCCCATCAGTCGTCGCAGCTCCTGGTTATCGGTCGATAGAGCGGGCAGCCATTCACTAATCAACTCGCGTCTCCACCATCCTTTTTCGCCCAGGGAAGCAAACCGATACCGATAAAGCCGTGCGCGAATGTAATGCGGCGGTTTATCAGGAAATGGATTGTTGGCGAGCAGTGATAACGTGTCGGGATCGTTGTGCAAAAGTTTCCAGACAAAATGGAACGTCCAAGGGTAATCGCCGGGAGAGGCCATGGCCGCAAACCAGATTTGCCAGTCGATCCGGGGTTGATACGGCGCGATGAAAGCCGGCCGCCGATTCGGATCTCCCGGTTTGGCTACAAATTCGTATTCTCTCCATTTGGTCTCGCCGGTAATGACCGCATCTTCGGTTCCTTCAAAGATAATTTCGTCACGCTCCCGGCCGACCGTTCCGAACGCGCCATAGGTGTTAACCAAATCGAGCGGGTCGAATGAATAATTCATGAGTTGGCGTCCGCCGACAAGGTTCAACACTGGCGCGACGCTCAACCAGGCGACAAGGATCGATAACGCGACGGCAATTCCGTTGTTAACTCGCGAAGAGTGCGAGCGAGCTGCGGCTTCCTCCGCACGCTTCACCAGAGTTTTCGGCAAAACGTGGCGCAGGAAGGTGTCGTCAAAGCAGGCCAGAAACGGAATGATGGTCAGATAATTTAGGAACGAAAGATTACCGCTGATAATCAGAATCACCTGAAAAATTACGAGCAACACCCCGGCGAAATGACGGGCCTGTCGCGGACCGAATGAAAACCACGGCACGATCAGCTCCACGAAGTGGTTCCAAAGCACTTCCAGTTTATGGAACCACTGCGGCAAAAAATGAAGATAACGGCTGATCGGATTCGGAATCGGCTGCGTCTCGTAGTGGTAATACATGCAGGTGAGATCGCTCCAGCATTCGTCGCCGCGTAATTTAATCAGACCCGCGCCGACCATGATTCGAAAGCCGAGCCAGCGGAAGAGCCAGAAGACCAAAATCGGCGGCCGAGAATTCGGAAATGGCCTTCCATCAAGCATCGGGCAAAGAAAGATCGACAAGAACCCAGTCTCGAGCAGCTGAATTTCCCAACCGTAGCCGTACCAAATCTGGCCGATGTGAACGATTGACATGTACATCCCCCAAAGAACGGCCAATAAAACTGCGTTGGCGTAGCCGCCCAGAACGATCAGTGAAAGCGCGAATCCTACCCAGGCGAAGATCGATATTCCCAGGTCGGTGCACCCGAACCAGAACAGCGCCGGCAAATGCAACATTCCTTCGGTGCGCGAACCGAGCTCGGCGTGAATGCTCGACAGATAAAAATCGGCCGGGGTTAAACCGCGATGACCAATCAACGGCACGAGTTGTCGGGCCGCGACCAAAAACGCGATGGCATAAACGAAACCAAGCAGTCGGAGAATGACGAATCGGGTCAGCCAATAGGAATTTCCCCGCGCAAAAAACTTTTCGAGAAAATCACTGTTGTTCATGAAACGCGTCGCAACGTTCAGCGCGCAACGCTAAATCGACAATGAAAAATCTGAAGTCGACGTCTGCTGCGTGCGTTGACACGACGGCGGTGCGATTGAACTTTGTCGCCGCTTACTTGCCAGGGTAGCTCAGCGGTAGAGCAGGGGACTCATAAGCCCTTGGTCGGGAGTTCGATTCTCCCCCCTGGCACTCCCCTACTCTTTCTTTTTTGAAATATACGGCGCGAGATCTTTCGGGCTTCCGCGCAGAGCGGCCATGAAACAAACGCCTTTGTCCTGTTTTACAACGCCGGCCCAGTGTTCCTG
>CATPAT010000208.1 GCA_955652155.1 uncultured Chthoniobacterales bacterium
GCGCGCCTTCGCAGTACCCGGCCGGAGGTATCGCCGAATTTCGCAAGGCAGCAGAGTTGCGATCACCGCATACGCGATTGCAACTTTGTAAACATTGCGCCGCTTCAGCTCGGCGAGGAAATTGTGCAGCTTCATCCGCTATTCCGCCAGTCCTACGCGGCGCAGCAGCTCAGTAAAGCGAGAATCGGAGCACCGATTGTCACTTGTCGAAGTGGCATTTCTTCATCAAGGCCACAAAACGCGGGTCCGAGCGGATCGGATCGAAAATACGGTCTTCTTTGAGATAAATCAGCCATTGTGAATCACCGGTCATGGCTTGTTCGAGTAAGTCAAGGGCGCGATCGCGATCCCCCAGACCGAGATGAACAATCGCGAGATTGAACGGCGGCACGTAACCATGCACGGCTTTTTTCTTTAGCTCCTCGATCGCTGCCAGCGCGGCGTTGCGATCGCCAGCGGCGCCGCAGGCGTAGCCAAGCCACGCAGTCACGAACGGGGGCGACTGCATGGTCACCGCTTTTTGGAGAGGCTGAATCGCGGCCTTGACGTTGCTGGCTTGGATCTCGATCCAGCCAAGTTGGAAATCAGAAAAGAAGAATGAGGGGTCAAGTTCCGCCGCTCGATTGACTTCCTCCTTCGCCTTTTGAAACTTGGCTTGCAGGGCCAGTGAGACGCTGTTATCGACGGCGATCTCAGGGTTGAGCGGATCGAGCTCAGCCGCGCGGCGCCCCTCAATCTCGGATTCGGCGAAACGCCCCTGGTAGGCCAAAATCCCGGCGAACTGATCGTGGGCAAAGGCATAGTTCGGATTGAGGTCGAAGGCGCGGCGAAATTCCCTCTCGCATGCGGCCCACTCGCGTTCGCACCAACCCAGATAAGTCGCCAGAGAAGTGTGCGCCTCCGCAGAGGCCTCGTTGAGTTGGAGAGACTTTTCCGCCGTGTTTCTGGCCTTGAGTTTCGCTTCGGCGGCAGTGATGATTCCTTCATTGAATCCCGCCCAAAGATAGGCGTCGGAAAGTCCTGAGTAAGCGGGCGCGAAGTTAGGATCCAACTTAACTGCAAGTTCGAATTGGGTGATGGCTTTGCTCAGGTTTTCGTCGCTTGGGCGGTTGAAAAAATAGCGACCCTTCAGATAGGCGTCGTAAGCCTCAGGATTGACGCTGCGCGCACTCGTTAGGCGAGCTTGCTCGCCGGGCGTCAATTGCACGTCGATCTCGCTGGCGATCGCCGAGGCCAGCTCATTTTGTAAAGCGAGGACATCGCGCGAATCGCGCTCGAAACTCTTTGCCCAAAGGTGCCGGTCCGCGCGCGCGTCGATCAATTGCGCGGTAATCCGCACCTTGTCACCCACACGCCGGACCGAGCCTTCCACCACCGCATCGACATCGAGCATTTTGGCAATCTCACGAGTCGGGGGTCGGTGTGCGCCGGTGAACTGCGTGGTGGAGCTGCGCGAGATCACCTTTAGCCGGCTGATTGTCGCCAGGTCGGTGGTTAATTCATCGGTCATGCCTTCGGCGAAATAATCTTGATTGGGATCTCCCGAGTAATTATCAAGCGGGAGCACCGCGATCGAGCCGATGGCGTGCGGCTCGACTCGATGGAAAAAGAGCAGGCCGCCCGCGACGAGCACTGCGCTCACTAGTACCAAGCTGGCGATCCAAATCGAAACTTTCCGCCTCCCAGCTCCGACCGGCCCTGTCGTCGTAGTTTCAGTCCTCTGTTCGTCACGCTCGCGGAATTTTTGCGGCGGCGCCGGATTCCCGACGGTGTCGGTATACAGATTCACCACGGCGAGTCGGACGCCGTGTTTTACTTCGTATTCGCCGAGTTCATGCAGAAGCGGACGCCATCGCGCGTATTGCTCCAAGTCATCGGCAACACGTTTGGAGAGCAGAATATGACCTGCGTCGCCGCAATCCATTACTCGCTGGGCGATGTTGATTCCAGCGCCCGCGATGTTCGCCTGCTCGTTCAGGTCTGTGATCTCGTTAACCGGACCGCTATGAATGCCCATGCGCAGCCGAAGCTCGGGATGATTCTTTAGAGCCTTGCTGATTTCCAATGCGCACAAAACTGGTGATTCCGGACTGTTGCGAAAAACCAGCGCGCCACCATCGCCGGTAGGTAAGCGCAGCAATTTGACTTAGGCCTCCGCGATTCTGAACTGCTCTGTTCAGCGCACGATCTGTTTTAACTTTTGAATCTGCTCGCTCTGTTCGTTGATGAGCAACTTGGAGTAACCGACAATGTCGATAAAAAGGACGTGGCCAATCTCCAATCGAACGTCCAGGTCAGACTTAGCGGGCATATGGTTTCAATTCGGCGAAGGAGATCTTCGGGCTCATGGATTCTTTTGCCGGTTTGGTACTTTAGCGAAATCGATTCCCATTCGACGCAAGAGATCCGCGAAACGCGGGTCGGAGCGGAGCGCGCGAAACTCGGGACAGAACATGTAGCTATAAAATGAGCCGGAATGCTCCTCGACCGCGCGGTCAAGCCAGCGGAACGCTTCGTCTTTCTCGCCGAGCGCCACATACACGGCAGCGATTGAATCAGCCGCGACATATTGCTGACGCGATTTTTCGATTAACTGATCGAGGATACGGCGCGCATCTTCTCGCCGTCCCATCTTCGCATAAGTAATCCCCAGCCCCAGGCTCGGAAAATGCGTTGTCGCCTGGGCTTTTTCATAAAGTGCGACCGCTTGGTTGAAGTCACCTTTTGCGCTATACGCATCAGCCAGCGGCGGATCGAAGTAAACGTAGTTTGGGTCAAGTTGAACCGAACGTTGCCCAGCGTTGATCGCATCTTCTATGCGGTCGGCCGACCGATACCATAGAACTGCAACGAAGCAGATAGGCGGCGAAAGCGGATCGAGCCTCTCAGCCTCCTCAATTTCCTCTACTGCCTCCTCTAACTCGCCCTGCGCAGATCTGAGGAACGACATAAACAGATGGGCATCCGCTGAGTTGGGATCGATCTCGATAGCACGCTTCAACTCCTCTTCTTCACCGGATAAATTGCGATCCAATATTCGTTTCGTCTCTCCGAGGTAGCAGTGTGCCTCGGCGTTGCGTTCATCCAAAGCGAGTGCCTTTGATGCCGCTTCCTTGACTTTCGGATAGGCTTCAAGTGGTCTTACATACGCGTCCGCCAGCCAAATCCAGGCTTTCGCGATACCGATCCAAGCCCGCGCAAAATTCGGATCTTTGTCCAGAGCCCGTTGGAAAAGGATCAGACTTTTCCGCAAGTTTTCCTCGTCGCTCTTGTTCGAGAGATAAAGACCCTGCAGATAAAGATCGTAGGCTTCGGTGTTTTGACGTGCGTGCGCGGGCGGCGCAACCGCGAGCTTGATCTTGAGCGCATCGACAATTGATCGCGTGATCTCGTCCTGAACGGCAAACACGTCTTTCAATTCGCGCTCGTAAGTGTCCGACCACAGATGAAAACTATCGCGCGCGTTGATCAGCTGCGCTGTAATCCGAATGCGATTCCCTTCTCTGCGCAGACTGCCCTCGAGAATATTCTCGACGTTAAGTTTTTTCGCAACGTCGCCGACGTCCGCATTCTTGCCTTTAAAGGAAAAGGACGACGTGCGCGCTACGACCCGCAGACCGTCTACTTTCGCCAGCGCATCGAGAATCTCTTCGCTCATGCCGTCGCAAAAATA